>WFWT01000069.1 GCA_015490995.1 Anaerolineae bacterium
CGCAGGGCCTGTTCCAGGGCGCGCACCAGGGCCGGGACGCGATCCCAGGTGCCCGCGGTTTCCACCGTGTCCACGCCGTATCCCATTTCCCAGAGGGTGTTGCGCAAGTAGGGGGACCGGAAGCGGGAGCGAGCCCACTCCTGGGCGACCCGGTGCGGCCCCACGATGCCCCGGTACGTCCGGACAATGTCGGCCACCCGGCGGAGGGTGCGACGCACGTCCTTCTCGTTGCCGGAGGCCGCCGCGATGAGCAAGCACCGCTCCGGACCGGCCCCGCGCCAGGTCAGCCACCGTTCCAGCCAGCGGGTGATCCGCGGGTGCCCGCTCAAGGCCAGCAGCACGCGCGTTTCCGCCGGCGTGCTCAAGCGAAGGAGATCAGCCGGCACCTCTTCCTGGGCCAGGGTGCGGAGCGCGGCCAGGCCGTGGCTCAGGTCGGGGAAGAAGTAGGCGTGGAAGCGCTGCACCGGCGGCAGGGGCGAAATTCGCACGGTGGCTTCGGTGATAACGCCCAGCCGGCCCTCCGACCCCAGCACCACCTGGCGCAAGTCCGGCCCGGCGGCCGAGGCCGGGTGCGGGGGCAAGATCCAGGGCCCCAGGGGCGTTTCCACCCGGCCGCCGACAAACCGCTGGTCAATCCGGCCGTACCGGTGGGATTCCTGGCCCACGGAACGGGTGGCGATCCAGCCGCCCAGCGTGGAGTATTCGAAGGACTGGGGGAAATGGCCCAGGGTGAACCCCTGCGCCCGCAGCGCGGCTTCCAGGTCCGGACCCCGCACCCCTGCCTGGAAGGTCGCCAGGTGCGTTTCCGCGTCCAACCGCAGCAGGCGGCTCATGCGGTTCATGGCCACGACCACGACCGGCCGGCGCTCGGGCGCAATGCGCAAGTGGCCGACCACGCTGGTGCCTCCGCCGTAGGGCAGGAGCCGGGCCCCAACCTCACGGGCGTACGCGATAAGCGCCTGCACGTCCTCGTTCGAGGTGGGAAAAGCCACCGCATCGGGAAATGTGGTGAGCGTCCCGAACCGCGCGGCCACCCAATCGGGGAACCCCTGGCCCAGCGCGTGGCGCAGGCGTTGTTCTGGGTCGGTGGTCAGCAGGGGGTGCGAGGGCAGCGGGCTTGGCGGCACGCGCTGGACCATCTCGGCCAGGGAGACATCGCGCGGGGGCGTTCCCGGCCCCAGATACGCCTTGAGAAACGCGTGGGCCACCGGGTGCAGGGGATAAGTGACGGACGTCTCCCCCCATCCGTTCCAGCGGCGCATCGCCTTTCCCCTTTTCTTAGGGCAATAGTGTGGCCCGGCGAAGCCGAGCCACAACACTGTCAATTACTTCCGCACCTGGGCAATGAACCGTTCAACGGCCTCGCGCAGCAGGGCTTCGGCGTCCCAATCGCGGTGGCGGGCCCAGGCCGCCAGCCAGAAGAGCGCTTCTCCCAGGGCTTCCGGCGTGGTGGCCTCCAGGCGGTCGCTGCAGATCAGGTCGGGCGGTGTCTCGGGCGACCAGCCGGCCCGCCGCGCGACCGCGGCGGCCCGCATGAGCGCGGGCAACGCGCGGGGGATGCCTGCGAAGGGGTCGGCTTCACCGTTCTCGCGACGTTCGGCCTGCTTGATGGCCTCCCAATTGCGGACGACCTCCTCCGCGTCGCGCACCTGGACGTCCCCGAAGACGTGCGGATGCCGGCGGATCATCTTGGCCACAATGTGGCCGATCACGTCGCCCAGGAGGAACTCGTTTCCCTCCCCCGCGATGGCCACGTGCAGGCCGATCTGGAGCAGCAGGTCGCCCAGTTCCTCCTTGAGCGCCTGGGGGTCGTCCCGGTCCAGGGCTTCCAGGACCTCGTAGGTTTCTTCCAGGAGGTAGCGTCGCAGGGTCTGGTGGGTTTGTTTGCGGTCCCAGGGACACCCTTCCGGGGAACGCAGGTGGTGGACCACCTCCTGAAAGGATTCGTAGGAGGAGGGGTGGGGCCAGGGAGGAACCACCAGCGTCGTCATGTGGTCAAAGTGAGCGTGACGGTCCAGGGTGTAAAGCGGCATCCGGCGGACCTCAACGTCCGGCAGGCCGGCCCGACGGACCAGGATGACCTCGTGATCGGGGGGGTAGGCGGCCATCAGGGTCAGTTTCACGTCCGAGGCCAGGTCGCGGCTGTAGAGTTGGCCCAGGATCAGGGGTTGGTCGGTGTTGACTTTGGGGAAGTGCTGGGAGGCCACCAGCATCGCGTCGTACACCGTCAGGCCGTCCAGGGGGTCCAGGTGAACGGCGTTGCAGACCGCGTCCACGAAACTGATGCCCTCCACCACGCGCACGGGCAGGCCGGCCTCGCGGGCCAGCGCCTCGATGCGGGGGGTGGTGGCTTCGCCCACGCGGGGATGGCCGGGCACCGCGTACACGACGCCTTCCGGTCGTTCGCCTAACGTGAGCACCCGGCGGGCAATGGTCTCGTACACCTCCGCGAACGTTTCCGCCTGGGTGTACACGTCGTCAAACGTGTATACTTGGACGTCCGCGGGCAGCGCGGCCAGGGCGGGGTGTTCCCGCGTGCGGGCGTACACCTCTGGTGTGGTGGTGAGCGCTTCCCAGGCGGCCCGCGTCACGTCGGCCGGATCGCCCGGCCCGAGCCCCACGATGGTGATGGTACCCATCGTGCCGTTCCTCCTGCGTGAGGCAGCCTAAAAGCAAACGGGCGGGCTCGCGGCCCGCCCGCATCCACCAGGCTGGGGGACAGGGATTCGAACCCCGACTAGCGGATCCAGAGTCCGCTGTCCTGCCCGTTAGACGATCCCCCATCACCAAGAGCATTTACATTCTATTCCGTCCTTCACACGCCGTCAAATCGGCCAAGAAAGTTCGCCGCACGCCCCCCCATCGCCATCACCGTATCTCACCGTCCGCTCGTCCTCCCGGGGGCCAACGCGGGCATGTCACTCCGACACGGTTCCAGGTAGCCGAAATAACACATTTGGGGTAGAATATTCCGCCGAACAACCGAATAACATCCTGAAAAGCGGCGGCCTTCGGGGCAGGGTGAGCCCTGTCCATGCGGTTGTAGGACAGGGCAATTCCCGACCGGCGGTGATGGGGGCACGTGCCCCCTCAGCCCGCGAGCGGCCCCGGGAACTCGTCTCTCCCAAGACGAGTTCAACAGAGGCACATCCGGGGTGTCAGCAGATCCGGTGCAATTCCGGAGCCGACGGTATAGTCCGGATGGGAGAAGGCCCGCGCGCGGTGGTGGTGTGCGCCCACCTGCTCCTGTGGGACTCAGGTGGGTATGCACGTGCGACCGGGTGACGAACGTGGACGTTCCCCGGCGTTATAAGCGCGTGACAGGTTTGAATGCAGCCCCGAAGGCGATCCCCTTCGGGGTTTTCTTTTTGGAAACATCAGCACACCGGTTGTAATTGGAAGTGAGGGGACGGATGTGAGGATGCGCTGGCTTCTTAACCCATTGAGCGAATGGCATATACCGTGGACGGTACCCGGCGTCCGCCAACCGGCCCGCTTGTTGGTCCGTTTAACCACCACGCTTGGTGGGGGAATAGTGCTTCTCCTCCTGTGGGAAGGGTTGGTCCGATGGCAGAACTACCCGCCTTACATTCTTCCCAGCCCAGGGCTGGTGTGGCACAAATTCCTCGCCGTCGCAGCCGACGGTACCCTGTGGCGTCACACCCGAATTACCCTGCTGGAAGTGGTGGCAGGTCTTGCCCTGGGGACCCTGACGGCTACGGCCTTAGGGTACATTCTGGCCAAATGCCCTTCCCTGGAATCCCTGATCGGTCCTTATCTCGTTGCTGCACAGGCCATACCGGTAGTCGCCATCGCCCCCCTAATTATCATCTGGGCCGGCACCGGGCTCACGGCCAAGATCTTGGTTACCGCGCTCACGCTCTTCTTTCCCGTGCTGGTGAACACCATGGTTGGCATCCGTTCGGTCGAACAGGACTTGATCGACCTCATGCGTTCGCTGAACGCCTCCCGCTGGCAAACGTTTCGCCTGCTAGAGGTCCCTGCGGCTCTCCCCATCTTGCTGGGCGGGCTAAAGATCGGGACCGTGCTGGCCGTCATCGGCGCGGTGGTGGGCGAGTTTGTAGCGGCCGACCAGGGGCTGGGCTTCCTCATTAACCTGACGTCTCGCGGCACCCTGGACACCGCCTTGCTCTTCGTGACCCTCACAACGCTCATGGGCGTTGCCATCACGTTGTACCTGGCCGTGGTAGCCCTGGAACGACGGGTCCTGCGATGGCGCGACGGGTAGGACGGCTAGAAGAGCGTTCGGCAATCCGGGGGGCTTACGCCCGCCCCCTCTCCCGAATTCGAGGGGAGGGGCAACGGCTCAATATTTCTGTGGGGCAGGCTCCCGGGAACAACCACGAGGAGGGCTTATGGGCACAAAACGCGTGATGTACTACGTAGTGTTACTCATCGTCGGTATTGCTCTTGTCGGCTGTGCGCTTCGTCCCCCCACAGCGGCCACACCCTCCGCTCCCCAGGACGTTGTTCTGGCATTGGGTTACATCCCAAGTGTCCAGTTTGCCCCTTTCTATGTAGCCCAGGAAAAGGGCTTCTTCACCGACGAAGGGCTCCGGGTGGAGTTCCGGCATGGCTTTGAGACCGATTTCCTGAAGCTCGTTGCTGCGGGGGAAATTCCCTTCGTTATTGCTTCGGGTGAGGAAGTCATCCTGGCCCGGTCACAGGGCTTGCCGGTCACGTATGTGGCCGAGTGGTATACCCGCTTTCCGGTCGCCATGTTTGCCCTGGAAACCTCCGGCATCCGCACGCCCAAGGACGTTGAGGGCCGCACCCTGGGTGTGCCTGGCCCCTTTGGAGCAACCTATATCGGTTGGAAAGCGCTGGTGTACGCGGCAAAGATCGACGAGGCCCGCGTGAAGGTGGAAAGTATCGGCTTTACCCAGGCAGCGGCCGTGAGCGAGGGTAAAGTGGACGCGGCGATGGATTACTTGGTCAACGGTCCGGTACGCTTGCGGCTGGCAGGCCAGCCGGTGGTGGTTTTTCCCGTATCCGATTACATTAACCTCCCCTCCAACGGCCTGGTCACCAACGACCGGTTGCTGCGAGATGACCCACAGCTGGTGGTCCGCATGACCCGGGCGATGTTGCGAGGCATTCAGTACACCTTGGAAAACCCTGACGAAGCCTTTAACATCGCCCTTCAATACGTCCCGGAGGCGGGTGGGGAACAGACACCTGTCAGTCGCGCCATTTTCGACGCCTCCCTCCCGCTGTGGACACCTCCCCCAGGTGACGCGTTAGGGCACAGCGATCCTACCCAGTGGGAGGCGGCCGAGGCCTTCATGCGGGCCATGAGCTTACTGGACCGAGCCGTCAACGTGACCCAAATCATGACCAACGACTTCGTCAAACGAGCAGGGTTTTAAATGTCCCGTGCACGAAGCACCCCCCTCCTGAGCGTGGAGGGGGTCAGCCATTATTACCGGGACGCGCATCCTGTTCACGCCCTGGAGGCGGTCACCCTGCAGGCCTGGCCGGGGGAATTCGTCACCCTGGTCGGTCCGTCCGGATGTGGCAAGTCCACCCTGCTCCGCATTCTGGGGGGATTGATCCACCCCACCCGAGGCGAGGTACGGTTTGCCGGTGAACGCCTACAAGGTCCCCGGCCCGACATCGGTATGGTGTTTCAACACGCCAACCTGATGCCCTGGCGAACGGTATTGGCCAACATCCTGTTGCCCCTGGAAATCGCCGGCGTGCCCCGCAAGGAAGCGGAAGCCCGAGCCCGGGATATGCTTCGGCTGGTAGGTCTAGAAGGGTTTGAGAACGCCTATCCCCGACAGCTCTCCGGCGGCATGCAGCAGCGCGTCGCCCTGGCCCGTGCCCTGGTGCGCTCCCCACGGTTGCTCCTCCTGGACGAGCCTTTCGGCGCGCTGGACGCCCTCACCCGAGAACGCATGAACCTGGAACTCCTTCGCATCTGGGCACACCACCGGCAAACGGCCGTCATGGTCACCCACAGCATCCCGGAAGCGGTCTTCGTTTCGGACCGTGTTCTGGTTATGACCCCCCGACCGGGTCGCATTGCCGGCGAGGTGGTCGTGGACTTGCCCCGTCCTCGTCGCCTGGATATGATGGCTACTGCCGCCTTCGGTCGTTTGACACAAGCCGTGCGCGCGCTGATCGACCCGGACACTCAATAACACCCAGCCGCACACACCACATACCATCGACGGCCGTTAGCCGACCCATGCGCAACACAACCTCATAACCCGGTCCTAAGGGAGGAAGCCATGGCCCTGTACGTCTTGATCACCGGTAACTTCACCGACGCGCATTTAAACCGCCTGCACAACGCGGTGCCCACCGTGAAGGTGCTCCAGGTGCGCACCCGCACGCTGGATGACGTTCCTGCCGAGTGGAAGGCACAGGCTGAGGTCCTGTACACTTTCTCTGCCCTACCCCAGACGCCAGAAGAAATGCCTGCCCTACGGTGGATTCAACTCCACAGCGCAGGGGCGGATCACCTTCCCGATTGGCTTCGCCACCGGCAGGACATCCGCATTACAACCGCCAGCGGCATCCACGCGGTGCCCATGGCGGAGTACACGTTCATGGTGATGCTGGCGCTCATTCGGCGTCTGCCACGGATGTTAGCCTACCAGCAGCGCCACGAATGGCCCTCGAACCGGTGGGACCTCTTTGCCGACGGCGAGTTGCGAGGAAGCACGCTAGGCGTGGTCGGCTATGGAAGCATCGGTCGAGAAATAGGACGGCTGGCCAAGGCCTTTGGCATGCGCCTGCTCGCTATGCGCCGCCACGGCAGCCGTCGCGAGGACACCGGATACGTCGTCCCCGGCACTGGCGACCCCGAGGGCACCCTGCCCGACGGTTGGTACACGCCGGACCAAAAGCTGGACATGCTGGCCGCATGCGACATCGTGGTCAATGTCCTGCCCTTAACGCCGGACACGCGGCACTTTTTCGACGCCCAGGCGTTCGCGGCCATGAAGCCATCCGCCTACTTCATTAACATCGGACGCGGGGCTACGGTGGATGAACACGCCTTGATCAGCGCCCTGCAACAGGGTCACCTTGCAGGGGCCGCGCTGGATGTGTTCGCGGAGGAACCCCTGCCCCCCGATTCCCCGCTGTGGGACATGGAAAACGTCATCATCTCACCTCACATCTCCGCCTTCAGCACCCGCTACGACGATCGGGCGATAGAACTGTTCATCGCGAACCTTCAGCGCTACCTGAAGGGAGCTCCCCTGTTCAACGTGTACAACCCACAGCTCCAGTACTAAACGATCGCCCCTCGCTTTTTACCCTGCCGGACTCTAGATAAGCGGCCGCAGGCCGCATTCAAAGGGAGGAGTGAACCATGAGCTTGACATCACGAGAACGAGTGCTGATGGCTTTACATCACGAGGAACCGGACCGGGTCCCCATCGTCGTTGGTGTCAGCAACGCGACCAGCATGCGAATGAAACCGTACCGGGAACTCAAACGCCTTTTAGGCATCCAGGCCCCGGACAAATACTTGTACGATTGGCCCGAACTGGGCACTGCAGAAGTGGATGAGGCCACCCTGCAACGGTTGCACGTGGACGTTCGCGGCGTCTGGGACCGCCATCCGGACTGGGTCTACGAGCGGGCCCGGCAACGCCAGCCCGGCACCCCCTTCTTCGATGCCTGGGGTATCGGCCAGGTGGAGCTCAGCCCCGGATCCTGGTTCCCTCACATTCATCCCCTGGCCGACGCCCGCACGGTGGAGGACATCGAACGTTACCCCTGGCCTGACCCCACCGATCCCAGCCGGGTGCGCGGTGTGAAAGAACGGGCCGAACAGCTGGCGCGCGAGGGCCAGTATGCCATTATGGCCACCCCGTGGCTGCTCTTTCCCTTCGAGCGGGCCATTGCCATGCGAGGCATGGAACAGTTTTTCATCGACCTCGTAGAAGACCCCGAACTTGCCCAGGCCCTGTTGCGCAAGACCCTGGACACCTGTAAAGGGATGATGGCTACCTTCCTAGAAGCCCTGGGCGATAACGTGGACATCATTAAAATTGGCGATGACCTGGGTACCCAGACCAGCCTCCTTATCTCCCCCCGCATGTACCGGCGATACATTAAACCCCTCCACGCGGAGTACATCTCGTTCATCAAAGAGCGCACCCGGGCCAAGGTGTTCTTTCACACGGACGGTGACGTCTTTCCATTGCTGGACGACCTGGTAGAAATCGGGGTGGACATCCTCAACCCGGTCCAAACTTCCGCGGGCCGAATGGCCGACTTGGCGACCCTGAAAAAACGCTACGGCAAACACCTGGTCTTCTGTGGTGCCATCGATACCCACCGGATACTGCCCTACGGCTCTCCGGAGGACGTCCGCCAGGAGGTCAAGCGCGTGATCGAAATGTTGGCCCCCGGTGGCGGATACATGCTGGCCGCGGTCCACACCATAATGGATGACGTACCAGCGGAGAACATCCTGGCCATGGTGGATGCTGCTCTAACCTACGGCACATATCCTATCCGGTAACCCGTCGGCGTGCCGGTTCATGGCCACCACCCTGAGGCCAACATCCCCTTTCGGCCCGATCCGTGCTAAGATGAAAGGCAACCGGGATCGCCGAGGGATTCACCGACAACGCCAACGGTCGGGAAATCCCTCGCGAAATAAACCAGTCCGGACAACGGAGGAGGAACCAGCCATGCCGACCACAATTGAGGACATCGTCGCCCGCGAGATCCTGGACTCGCGCGGCAACCCGACCGTGGAAGTAGAAGTGGCCCTGGTGGGCGGCGCGATGGGACGGGCTGCCGTCCCCTCGGGCGCGTCCACCGGCGTACACGAGGCCGTCGAACTCAGGGACGGCGACCCGGAGCGCTATGGTGGCAAAGGGGTACTCAAAGCCGTCGAACACGTGAACACCCTCATTGCGGACGCGCTGACCGGGTGGGACGCGCTCGACCAGGTGGGCGTGGACCGGCTACTCATTGAACTGGACGGCACCGAGAACAAGGGAAAGTTGGGGGCTAACGCGCTCCTGGGAGTCAGCTTAGCCGTAGCGCACGCAGCTGCCAACCAACTGGAGATCCCCCTCTTCCGGTACCTGGGCGGCGTGCACGCTCATGTCCTGCCGGTCCCCTTAATGAACATCCTCAACGGGGGCAAACACGCGGTGGACTCCACCGATTTTCAGGAATTCATGATCGTACCTGCCGGCGCCCCCACCTTTCGCGAGGCCCTGCGGTGGGGTGTGGAAACGTATCAAGCCCTCAAGCGCGTCCTGAAAAAACGTGGATACAGCACCAACGTAGGCGACGAAGGTGGGTTTGCGCCCTCCCTCCGCAGTAACGAAGAAGCCATTGAAGTCTTGCTGGAAGCCATTACCGAAGCAGGATATCGACCCGGTGAGGATATCTTCCTGGCCTTGGACCCTGCCACATCGGAAATTTACGACGCGAACGAGCAGGTGTACGTCCTGGCCAAGGAAGGGCGTCGCTTTACCGGCGCGGATATGGTACGTTTCTGGGAAAATTGGGTCAACCAATACCCCATTCTCTCCATTGAAGACGGGCTGGCCGAGGATGACTGGGAACACTGGACATTGCTCTGCCAGGCCATCGGTGATCGAGTACAACTGGTGGGCGATGACCTGCTGGTCACCAACGTCAAACGTATTGAAAAGGCCATCGAACTCCAGGCATGCAACGGGTTGCTCCTCAAAGTAAACCAGATCGGCACCCTCACCGAAGCCATTGCCGCGGCCCAGATGGCTCAACGGGCCGGCTGGGGGGTCATTATCTCCCACCGCAGCGGAGAAACCGAGGACACCACCATCGCCGACCTGGCAGTCGCCCTGAATGCCGGCCAAATTAAGACCGGCGCACCGGCCCGTTCTGACCGGGTCGCCAAGTACAACCAGTTGCTTCGCATCGAGGAATACCTGGGAGAGGACGCCACGTTTCCCGGCCTAAAGGCCTTCCCCCACTTGCAACGCGGTTCAGCGTGAACGAGATGTCTGGGGGGTACGGGCGTTGAGGGTAAGTCCCGTACCTCCCAGACGTTGCAACCAGTGCAACACCTGGTCTGGAAGCCCGTCGCGATTTGCCAAAGTCACTTCCCAGAGCTCCACGTCCTCGCGGGCCTTCACCGCATCCGCCCAGGGATGCTGTTTAGCCATGATCGTTGCGATGAAGGGGCGCTCGTTGTCCAGCAACTCGCTCACCAATTGCACAAAGGTGGTAGACAAAAGCTCCATCGGGCCGATCTCGTCCAAAAGGATCACGCGCTTGTGGACGAGCGCCTGTTGCAGGGTAGGGATAATCAACCGTTCAAAGCCGTCCAAGTCCACGCCGTACCGACCGACCCGATAGCGGGAGCGCATCCGAACGTGGGCCAACCACGCACGCCGGTTGTCCAACGTGACCACCTGGAACCCCACCCGGCGACGTCCTTCCCGCACTTCCTCGGTGTAAAACCCACCAGCCTGTGCCCCCAAGCGTTCGGCCACCTTCCGGATAACCGTTGTCTTGCCGATACCTGGCCGTCCGGTAAGCAACAGATTCGACGGCATTGTCTTCCTCGCTTTCCCGTTGCAATGCTCCACACCGCGATGATGGGCAATCGACCACAGCACAGGGACGGGAAAAGAGGGCCATATCCCCACTTAGGAGGGTACAGGCACCGGGACCTGCCCCGTTTGCTGCATGTGACGGGCCACCCGATGAATGGTTTCCTCCAGCGAAATCTCCGGCTTCCAGCCTAACAATTGGTGAATCTTCGAGATGTCCGGCACACGCCGTTGCATGTCCTCAAATCCTGGCCCGTACGCCTTATCGTAAGGGACGAACACAATCTCGGAAGGGCTCTGCAACTCATCCTTGACCAACTGGGCCAAATCGCGAATGGCGATCTCCCGGGTGCTGCCGATGTTGAACACCTGCCCCACGGCATCGGGGTGTTCTGCTAGACCGATAATGGCCCGCACCACGTCGGCCACATCACAAAAGGTGCGCGTTTGCGTGCCGTCACCGTATACCGTGATGGGCTCGCCACACAAAGCCTGCCCCACAAAGCGGGGAATGACCATGCCGTACCGACCGCTTTGGCGGGGCCCTACCGTGTTGAACAACCGAAAGATCACGGTCGGCAATTGCTGTTCACGCCAATAGGCCAGCGCCAGGAATTCATCCAACATCTTGGAACAAGCGTACGCCCAGCGGGCTTTCACCGTCGGCCCCAGAACCACGTCATCCTCTTCCCGGAAGGGAAAACGCCCCCCCTTACCGTACACCTCAGAGGTAGACGCGATCAGCGTGCGCTTTCGATATCGGTTGGCCATGCGGAGCACCGCGTGCGTGCCCAGGACGTTCGTCTCAATGGTGTGCGTAGGGTTGTTCACGATTAACTGGACGCCCACAGCTGCAGCCAAGTGCACCACCACATCACACTCCGACACCAGGCGGTCCATCACGGTCTCGTTCATGATGTCCTCGATGGCGAACCGAAAGAGGGGGTGTGATGTCAAGTGGGCAATGTTTTCGAAGCGACCGGTAGAGAGGTCATCCACAACCGTCACATAGTGCCCGCGCGTCAACAATGCTTCTGCCAAATGACTGCCCACAAATCCCATGCCGCCGGTGATCAGATAATGCGCCATGATGCCCTCCGCCTGGCGTCAAGGGATGCCAACACCTCGGCGACCGCGCGACGGACTCCCATTGGTCCGAAAAAGCCCCCGAGGGAGAACAACATGGCCGGCCACACCCCAACACCCGCTCCGACCTCTCGTGGACAGGCCGGTCCCAAAGACCGCACCGAGGGGATGTCAAAAGCCCGGCCACACAGATAAAAACAACATTAAACCTCCTTAGGTATAAAAAGGTGCCCCCGGCCCGATTCGAACGGGCACGCCCTTACGGGCACGGGCCCTCAACCCGCTGCGTATACCAATTCCGCCACGGGGGCACACACCATCAGCCACTTCCCTTGTTCCATCTCCACATTATACCCGACCGAGCAGATATGTCAAAAACGACGCCCTTCCGGATGAATACAGTCACCTTCATGCCGAAGCAGATTTGACAACCCGGTGTGATGCAGTTAGGATATACCATGAGCGTGATGGAAAGTGCATTGAGCGGAGTCACACATGTTCACGTTGACACGACGGTGGCATCAAAAGCGGCGGTGCGTGTGTACCGGGCGGGGGGTGTCTGAGCCCGCCCGGGGTGGCAGGGATTAAACGCGCCGACCACGTGGCGGGCTTCGACGCTCCCCGCGAGTCTGACCGTCCTGTGATGGTTTTGACTCGAGTGGGGAGGAACCGCCACGATGAGCTGAATGTAAGGCAGCATAACTATTACGTGACTCTTCACCCCCCTCACTCGAGGGGGTTTTTTGTTTATCCGGCCTAACCGGTTCTTTGGTGTAACGTGTGGCGCCGTAGCCAAGGGGTAAGGCAGGGGACTGCAAATCCCCGATCCCCGGTTCGAGTCCGGGCGGCGCCTCCTAATAGTACGCAACACGCAACACGCAACACGCAACACGCAGCACGCAACACGCAACACACAAGAGGTAAGACCATGACCTACTTACGACCGCGGCCTGTGCTGCAGTGTATCTGTACGAAGCGAGGGCAATAGCGCCTCGTTTCGGTTGCGCGCGGTCGTTGTGGACTGTGCTTCCGCCGACACGAGGCGCATTGCCCTCGTGTCCCCCCACAGGTCCTCTCACGTGAACCATTCGGCGTGCACGTAATGTCTGCTCGCGTCCCTTGGACGATCAACGTTCCCTGGGTGTTTATGCCAAACCTGCACGTGTGTGTTTAAGAAGGAGGTGATCCATGTCCGTGAATCCGAAAGTGGCTATAGCCGAGCGTTTTCGTAAACAACCCAAGCCCACGTGGGATTTAGTATATCGCCGCAATTACGTGGAGCGGCTGAAGCATGAGAAACACCCGATGGACATCCTTCAGGAATTGCCGGACATGATCCGGCGGGGGTATGAGGACATTCCCGAAGAGGATATCGTTCGGCTCAACTGGTGGGGATTAACCCATGATAAGCCCAAAGTGGGCACTTTCATGGTGCGCATTAAAGTGCCTGGGGGGCAATTGACCCCTGCGCAGCTTCGGGCGATAGGGGAGATTTCTGTGCGTTTTGGGCGTAATTACGGTGAGTTGACCACCCGCCAGGGGTTGCAGTTGCATTGGGTGCGCTTGGACCAGTTGCCGGAGGTGTTAGCTGCCGTTGAAGCGGCCGGATTGACAACCGCCGGTGGGGAAGGGGATACGGTGCGCAACATTACCAGCTGCCCGGTGGCCGGTATTAGTCGGGAGGAGCTCTTTGATGTGACACCGGTGCTGCGGGAAGCGGCCCGTTTCTTCTACGGCAATCGGGCGTACTCCAATCTGCCGCGCAAACATAAATACACCATTACGGCGTGCCCCTACCAGTGCAGCGCGCCCGAAATTCACGATGTGGCCCTCATCGGTGTGGTGAAGGATGGGCGATACGGGTTTGCCGTGCGGGTCGGCGGGGGGCTTTCCTCCACCCCGCGTTTGTCTCGCGATTTGGGTGTGTTCGTGCCGGTGGAAGAGGCCATAGAGGTGCTGCGGGCTATTACGGATACATGGCAAAACGACCTGCGCTATCGCCTGAGCCGAGCACGGGCCCGGATCAAGTTCATGATTGACGATTACGGGGTGGAACGCTTCCGGGAAATGGTGGAGGAACGCTTGGGACGACGGCTTGAGGACGGCCATGCCCCTGAACCAAAGGGTGACACAGCTCACCTGGGCGTTCATCCTCAAAAGCAAGAAGGGTATTACTACGTGGGCTTCCCTGTGCCCATGGGTTGGATGACCGGCGAGCAGATGAAACGGGTGGCGGACATTGTGGAGGCCGTAGGAGGGGATATTCGTCTGACCCGTTTGCAGAATTTCATCGTGGGCAACATCCCGGAAGACCGGTTAACCACCTTCTTGGCGGAGATGAAGGCAGCCGGCTTTCCGGCCGATCGATATCCGCTCTACGGCACTTCTATAGCATGCACCAGCCATCAGTTCTGCAATTACTCGGTAGCCGAAACCAAAGAGAAGTTGCAGGAAATCGTGCAGACCCTGGAGGCTCGCTTTGGTCAAGCTGTGGCCGAACTGCGCATCTTTATGGACGGATGCCCTCACGCGTGCGCTCATCACTGGGTGGGGGACATTGGGCTTCAGGGAACGACCACCAGTGGGCCGAACCGGGAGAAGATAGAAGCTTATGATGTCACCCTTCGGGGAGGGTTGGGACCACGGGCGGCTATCGGTAAACCGCTCTTACGCCGTGTGCCCCACGACCAGATTATTAACGTGCTGATTCGTCTCATCGAGGCCTGGTTGGCGGAACGTAACGGTCGTGAAGGGTATACCTTCCGGGACTTCTGCGAGGCTCATACCGATGAGGAATTGCAGGCGATTGCCCTCGGTCAAGTCCAGGTCGAAAAGGAGATCACCGGTGTGGTGGTACGGGTGCCGGGTCCTATCCTGCACCTGACCAACGGCGTGGAATTGCTGGAAGTGGAGGCCCGCACCGTCCGAGAAGCCATCCTCGCGGCCGGCAAACTATACCCGGCCTTCCGCGACCATGTGTTGACGCCGGATGGCAAGGTGAACCCGACCCTCATGATTTATGTGCGTGATGAACCCATCGATGCTTTTGACGGGTTGGAGACCCGGCTTAATCCTGGGGAAGAGATCGTGATTTTGCCTGCCATCTCCGGTGGTAGCGACGCACAGGCCCACGCCCTGGCCGACGCTGCCTCGGCAGAGGAGGAAGAGGTACCTACCGGGCCACGGGTCACCTTCGACGACCTGGAGATTGGCGAGATCGCCATGCTGCTCGACTACAGCGAACCCGAGGATGTCATTGCCTGGGCCTTGGAAACCTTTGGTGACCGGGTTGCTGTGGTCACTGCGCTTCAGGCCGAAGGTATGGTTATCTTGGACATGGCCTATCGCATGAAACCCGATATCCGCGTGATCACCGTGGACACCGGTCGCCTACCTCAGGAGACATACGAGTTCATGGAGCAGGTGCGCGCGCGATATCCCGAAGCCAAGTTCCAGGTGCTGTTTCCGGATTACCGCCAGGTGGAGGCGATGGTGCGTCGGCATGGGGTTAACCTGTTTTATAAGTCTGTGGACCTCCGTTTCCTCTGCTGCCACGTACGCAAGGTCTTACCGTTGATACGGTACTTGCGTCATCTGGACGCCTGGTTTACCGGCTTACGTCGGGAACAGTGGGCTTCTCGGGCCAACATCCGAAAGGTAGAACTGGATCACGACCACGGTGGCATCGTGAAGATCAGCCCTTTGGCCGACTGGACCAAGGAGGAGGTATGGGACTACATTCGAACCCACGAGGTACCGTACCATCCCCTGTATGACAAGGGCTACACGAGCATCGGCTGTGCGCCCTGCACTCGGCCTATCCAACCGGGTGAGGATGACCGGGCTGGTCGCTGGTGGTGGGAGGTCAACGCGCCGAAGGAGTGCGGTATTCACTGCCCCATTGAGACGGGCGGGTTTGAGCACGAGTTGGAAGCGATCCTGGGGAAGAACGGACAGCACACCAAGTGAACGCGTCTGAGGGCGTTTGGAAATTCAGGGGCTGTGAAGAACTCACGGGAAAACGCCGAGGTAGATGTAAGTTTCCACACGCTCTCGTGTCCAATATGGAGCACCGAGGAGGTCACATGAGCATGGTGTTGAAGGATGGGGAGCAACAACTGGTGCTGGAAGTTCTGGACACCTTTATTGGGTCGTTGCGTGATCCTGTGGCACAGGAAGCGTACGCGACGGTGCGCGACGACGTGGCGCGCGGTGAAGTGACCGGTGCTGCCCTGGAGGCGCTGGCGCGTGTGCTTGCCATCGCGCTGCAGACCGGCCACGTGCGTCGGCGGTATGACGCCCACGCGGAAAAGGCCTTGGTGCGCGTGTTCCACCGCACCCCCCAGGGGGCGGCCTTGGTAGCGATGACCCAGCAGGTCAACGACGCCCTGCAAGCTCTGGTGGGACGCCCCCTGCAGGGCATCTCTGTCACGCCCGGAGTGCCGGGTGAATATCGGCTTACGCTCATGACCGAAGGAGCACAGGTGGTGGTTCGCTTTGGCCCACAGGGCGTTGAGGTTGACACTGTGACGGTAGGGTAATTTCTGACACTCGCCATTACCCTGCGGTAGAGAGGGTTCGAAAATCCGTGTTCTTCACGCCCTCATCCCCACCCTTTGCCGATGGGTAGAACGGGAGGGGATGAGGGCCCTGAATAGGAGGACATCATGGGATATTACCCGGTATTCCTTGACCTCACCGATCAGCGTTGTGTTGTCATCGGTGGCGGCGAGGTCGCCGAAGGTAAAGTAGAGGGTCTGCTGAAGGCCGGCGCGCGGGTAACGGTCATTGCTCCGGAGGTCACACCTCGGCTGGCGGAGTGGATCGCTCGGGGGGAGGTGGACTACGTGCCTCGCGCGTACCGGCCTGGTGACCTGCGCGGCGCACGACTGGTCATCAGCGCGACGGACGATCCGGCCGTTAATCGGGCTGTGTGGGCTGAGGCCGAAGCTCACGGTATTCTCGTGAACGTGGTAGATGATCCGCCCCGGTGTCGCTTCATTGCGCCGGCCGTTGTCCGTCAGGGGGACCTGATCATCGCCATTTCCACCAGCGGCAAGGCGCCGGCGTTAGCAGTGCGCTTGCGGCAGTGGCTTGAGCGCGTGTTAGGTCCCGAATACGCCCGGTTTCTGGACCTCGTCGGTCCGTTGCGTGAGCCGCTCCTCCGTCGCTACCCGGACCTGGAAGAGCGCAAGCAGCGGTGGTATCGGCTGGTGGATTCCGATGTGTTCGATTTGTTGCGGCAGGGTGATGAACGAGCTGCCCGGCAGCGTATCGTAACCATTCTCGGACTGGCCGATGAGCCTCAATCCCGCCCGGTGGAGGTGTCCACATGGACGCGTACGGGATAGAACCTCGGCCTGGGGTGGTGTATCTCGTGGGGGCCGGGCCAGGTGCGCCAGACCTGATTACCGTGCGGGGGTTACGATGCCTCCGGCAGGCCGATGTGGTCATTTACGACCGGCTGGTGAATGAGGCGTTGCTGGCCGAGGCCCCTCCCCAAGCGGAGCGGATATTTGTCGGCAAGCGGCCCGGGCGGCACGCGTGTTCTCAAGCAGAGATCCACGCGTTGATGATACAACGGGCCCGCGCGGGAAAGGTGGTGGTGCGCCTCAAAGGGGGGGACCCGTTCATCTTCGGCCGTGGTGGCGAGGAGCTCATGGCCCTGGCTGCTGCCGGCATTCCGTGTGTCGTTGTGCCCGGTGTGACCAGCGCAACCGGGGTGCCGGCCGCTGTGGGCCTGCCGCTCACCCATCGACATGTAGCCGGTGCAGTGGCCATCGTCTCCGCACATCACGCTGGGGACCGGGACGATGTGGATTGGGCCGCCCTCGCCCGGGTAGACACGCTGGTGATTTTGATGGGAGTAGCCCGGCTCTCTCGGGTTGTGGAGCTGTTACGGCACCATGGACGGGCAGCTTCTACGCCGGTGGCCATTATCGAACGAGGTACCTGGCCGGATGAACGGGTGATCGTTGGCACCCTGGCGGATATTTTATCCCAAGCCGAGGTGGCAGGCGTGTGTCCCCCGGCAATTGTGGTAGTGGGCGAAGTGGTGAACTTGTGGCGTCAGGGGGCCGGGGTGCCACTGCCGCGCGGGGAACATGTGCTTTCTTTTTCCGACTGAGCACGTGGCGTAGATGCCCTTGCGGCATGGATGGCCCTCCTTGCCCGTCACCGCAGCTGGACGTGTTCCCCTGGGGGAAGGTATAATCCTTTGATGGGAGAACGGAGCGGAGCTTCTGGCGTGCACGCGAGTTCTCCCATGGAACCTGTGCCAGAGGTAAATAAGGAGAGGCACCATGCCACAGCTGGGTGTTCCGGAGTTGCTGATCCTGCTTCTGATCGTGGTTATCTTCTTTGGCGTCGGGCGGTTGCCGGAACTGGGCGGTGCAATCGGCAAGAGCATCCGCGAGTTCCGTAAGGCCATGACGGATGAAGAGGCCGCCCGTCAGCAAGAGGCCCAGGCGGAAAAGACGGCGGAGTGAAACGTGGCCCGGGCAAGCGGTGGTTTGCGGGACGCCGGCACCACCGGCGCCCCAAACCACCTCATGATCTTCCCCGCAGGCCGTGACCGGGAATGCACCGGGAGATGACCACCCGTGACCGACCATGAACGTCTCCCCCATGTTTCTCCAAGGCGTTCCCTGCATCCGCACGTCTCCACTGCGCCCCGTTGGGTAGCGGCCACCCTCGTGGCCAACACAGTACCCTCGGTTATCGCACAAGCCCAGGCGGTCCGTTCGTGGGTGGATGCTTTGGAGGTGCGCCTAGATTTTATCCCTCGCGGGGACGTGCGCGCCCTGTGGGCCGAGTTGCCCTTACCCGCGATCGCTACCTGTCGTCCACCTCGCGAGGGAGGACGGTTTACCGGTGCGGAAGTGGAACGTTTGGCTCTACTGCGAGCAGCGATTGACGCCGGGGCCGTGCTGGTGGACGTGGAGTGGGATGCGGTAGATCGGTTGGGAGACGTGCCGGTACCCCGCATCGTCTCCCGTCACCTGTTCGACGGGACGCCTACGGACTTAATGGCGTTGTGGCAAGAGATCGCCGCTACCGGGGCTGAGGTCGTGAAGATTGCTACCTGGGCTCATACCCTGACAGATGCCCTCCGAGTGTGTGCGTTGTACACACAGGTTACCCGACCGACCATTGCCATTGCCATGGGAGAACCCGGCGTGATCACGCGCCTTCTCGCTCCTGCCTATGCTACCGCTTTTCTGACATACGCTACTGCGGACCGGGAACGCGCGGCCGCACCGGGCCAGGTGTACGCCCAGGCGATGATCCGCCGTTACGGGGTGGACCGGGTACGCCAGGGTGCCCGGTGTTATGGGTACCTGGCGCCGGATGCCTTGACCGCGCCGGTCATTGGGCAGGTCAATGCCCGATGGGAAGAGCGCAAGGAGCACGCGGTGCTGTTACCTCTGCCTTGGACCCCTGAAGATGACCTGGAGACCGTCCTGCAGCTGGCGTGGGATGTGGGCTTGCGTGGGGTGTGGGTATCGACAACGGTGGCCGCGCGATATGGTCTGCACTTGTCCAAGGACGGACAATGGGTGTATCCTGGGGGACGCGTTGATGACGCACCTTTGGATGCGCCAGCACGATGAGGGAGGTGGCTTATGGCAACCCACAAAGAAGTTGGTACACCTGAAACCCCCCGCACCGAGGTTACCATCGATCCGGGAGAAGCCGTTTGGCTTTGTCGGTGTATGAAGTCCAAGAAATATCCGTTCTGCGACGGGACACACCGGGACATTGAGGGGTTTGGCCCCGTTAAGGTAGCGTGCAGTGGTGGCCAACAGGCCGGTTAAACGCGTGAGCCGCGCACATGGGACAGGTACACCTATCCCATGTGCGCGGGGATATTCCCCCTTATACGCCCTTACGTTGTTCCAGTGCCTCACGCAGTTGTTCTTCCTTAGGAGGAAGGTTGCCGCCGTTGTAAATGTCGTGGTAGTGCCGCAGAATGGCGTCCACGTCGGAAAGGGCGAGGGGTTTCTGGTCGGCCAGGGCTTTAATGTGTGATGTGGCTTCCTTAATCTGTTCGTCGGTTAGGTTCAAGCCCAGCTGTTGTACCCGGTATTTGATAGCGTTCCAACCGGTCAAACGGTGCGCGATGTGGATGTAGCGCGTCATCCCGAAATCCTCAGGGCGTATAGCCTCATATGTCTCCGGGCTGTTGAGAATGGCTTTGGCGTGGATGCCTGCCTTATGGGTGAAGGCAGTAATCCCGGTGATGGGGTTGTTGAAAGGCACCTGAACACCCACAATATCCGCGACGAGGTTCTCCACCTCACGGAGTTTGGGCAGGTTATACTTCTCCACCAGACGCTTGTCCACCGTGTATAACCGCGCGATGAGGCCTCCCAGGGGGGTGATACCGTTCCGCTCGCCGATGCCGAGGACAGTGGTGTCCACGTGGGTGGCGCCGGCTTCCAGGGCCATATAGGCGTTGGCGATGGCGCACCCGGAGTCATTGTGGCCGTGAAATTCTATGTCACAGGACACCACCTGGCGTAACGTGCGCACCAGTTCGTAGACCTGGAGCGGGGTGGCGATGCCCACCGTGTCCGCGATGCCCACCCGGTCTACCCCCATTTCATCGACCGCTCGGTACACCGTCAACAGGTCCACCAGGTTGGACCGGAAACTGTCCTCGGTGGAGAAGCGCACCTCTACATGGGGTGCTTGTTCACGGATGAAGGCAATGACCTCGCGAGCCATGTCGATGATCTCGGGAATGGACTTGCCGTGGGAGAACTGGCGCAGGGGAGATGACGTGCCGATCACCATGTCAATACCATCCACGCCGGTCTCCAAGGCCCGCTTGGCATCTTCGATCCGGGTGCGAATGTGGGTGAGAATTTTAGCTCGGAGGCCAAGACCGGCAATGCGCCGACAATCGGCTTCGCTTTGTGGGGAGGCCATGGGCGAGGTGAGTTCCAGGTATTCGACGCCGAACTCGTCCAGCGCTTGGGCGATCTGCACTTTTTGTTCGGGCGTAAACCACGCGCCGGCAAACTGTTCCCCCTCGCGCAACGTGGATTCAATGATAGCAAACCGTTCAATGGGCATGGCACAACCTCCTTCTCCGCGTTACAACCACGTGTTTATCGATCTATTCGACGTTCACGGTGGGGAAAGGGGGTATGGGCATTCCCACCTTGCCACCCACCGGCAGGCACTTAGCCGCTATTCCCATCGCGCACCGGTGCGCACAGAGTGAGGACCGTTCCAAATAAAAGCAGGCCCTCGAAGAGCTTCTCTCCTCTTCGAGGGCCTGCTCCTTACTTCACTCGACACTACATAAACGTCAAGCGCGCCGGGGAGCGGGCCCTCGGTCCCGCTTCTTCGCGCGCTTGGCCATCTTGAAGATAATCGTAAATGTATGTTTCACAACCTGCGAAGGGCTCTCCATCATCACTCGCATGGCTGTCCTTAACCCTAAGGGCCGACGGTCAGGATAACAAATAAACCACCGCCGGTACCCTGGTCGAGTACCGGCGGTGGTTGGTTGCGGCTACGCGTGCACCGACGGCACCCGACCTAGGGGTAACCCTCCTTCTTAATGCGCTTGTCGCTCTTGCCGATGAACAGGGTCAGGGCCACGGTGCACTTCTCCTTTACTGCACTGGTATGCACATTTTCCCGTTTTCTGCAGAAATTGTCAAATTTATGACACTTCGACGTTGCGCGCGGGAGTGGCCTGCGATTTTACGCTACTTGTTGGCGTACCAGGGGACGGAACTTATAGCCGTACAGAATAAGGCCCTCTTCCCCCTCTTCGGTCAGCCGGCGGGTGACCATTTCGACCGGCATCCCAATGGACACTTCCTCCGGATCCACGTCGGTGAGCTGGGCAGTGAGAATCGGGCCTTCCTCCAGTTTGACCAGCGCGAGGAGGTAAGGCCGATATTGTTCGAAATGGGCAGGTGGCTCATACACCGTCGTGAACGCGTACACGGTTCCCCGGCCGCTGAAGGTGTACGGTGTAGCTGCCGGCTTCCCGCACTCCGGACAGACGTCCCGCGGCGGGAAGAGTGGAGCCCGGCAAGAAGGGCAGACCTCTCCCTCCAGGGTTAGGCGTTGTCGTTTAAGACGCCAGTGTCCAGCCACACGCATTGGTCATTCACCTCCTTCATTGCTTGTGGGTGTGGGCCTCTCAGCCTGGGCGCGCGCTAAAACCCACTCCTTCCCACAGGCCTCTATTGTAGAGAGGGGGGACTGTCAAAACCTATCAGACTGTGTCCACCGACGTAGGGTTGGCCCGGTACCGCTTCGGTCCCCGGGGATGAGGCACGTTTCCCCATGCTCCCGTGCCTGGGTGATTGTCCCTCCATTCGCCTGTTGTTTATACTTCCTTCGGGGAACGGTCACACACCGGTCAACGCCATGGCAAGGCGTGGGGAAGCGCTTGGGCCTTGGGCGTAATGGCCGGTGGAGGCCGGATAAGATCACCACGTCCCAGGTTATAAGGAGAGCGCCGATGGAGACATGGTACGAGTATGTGGGGAACGTTCACATGCACACGGTGCACAGCGATGGTGAGGGGACTTTTGCGGACCTGGCACTGGCCGCGCGACGTGCAGGGTTGGATTTTATAGTGGTGACCGACCATAACGTGCTGGTCAAGGATGAGGAAGGGTATCGGCATGGAGTGCTGGTACTGGTGGGGGAAGAAATTCATGACCGGGAACGGTCCCCAGAAGTGAACCACTTGCTTTGTCTTGGGATCAGGGAGGACTTGGCTCACCTGGCCCACGACCCGCAAGCGCTGATCGACGCTGTAAACGAGCAGGGAGGATTAACCTTTATCGCTCATCCCATTGAGCGAAGTGCTCCCTTGGTGCCGGAAACATACCCGTGGGTGGACTGGCATGTGCGCGGTTTTACCGGTATTGAGTTGTGGAATTACATGTCCTCGTTGCGGGAGTTTGCCGTGAATCGCTGGGTGGGGTTAGCCCTTTCCTTCTTTCCTAAGTACTTTGTGAAAGCACCCTTGCCCGAGGTGCTCGGTTTGTGGGATGATCTCTTGCGTGAGGGTAAGGTGGTAGCCATCGGCGGTTCGGACGCACACGCGCACGTGTATTCCCTAGGCCCTTTCCGTCGGTGTATTTTCCCCTACGAGTTTCTGTTCCGCACCGTGAACACCCATATTTTGACACCGACGCCCTTCGTGGGGGATGTGGCCCACGATGCAGCGCTGGTGTATGAAGCCTTGCGCTTGGGACACGTGTGGGTGGGATATGACCTGATCGGTGACACGCGACATGTGCGCTTCTGGGCCACCGGTGCGGGGGGCATACACGTTATCATGGGGGACAGCATCCCTGTAAGCCGGAATGTGACCTTGCATGCTGTGTTGCCGCGACCGGCTCGCATCCTTTTGCGGAAAGATGGGGAGATAGTGCATGAAGTGCGCGGGCAGACACTCACGTATCGCGTGCTGGAACCGGGTGTCTATCGGCTAGAGGCCTGGCGGCGCTCATGGGGCAAGGAGCGTGGCTGGGTCTTCACCAACCCCATCTACGTGGAAGCGGACAATTAATGGGGCGCCCTCTGCTCATCGTGGTGGCCGTTGGGGCAACAAGGGAGGGTAAACCAGAACGTGCTTCCTCGGCCGGGTGTGCTTGTCACACCAACCTGACCTCCATGGGCTTCGACCAAACTGCGGACAATGGCCAGGCCCAACCCGGTACCTCCTGCTTCTCGGGTGCGGGCGGGATCACCCCGCCAGAAACGATCGAACACGTGGGGAAGGTGTTCCGGAGGGATGCCGGGGCCGGTGTCTGTGATCTCCACCCGTACCCATCCCGAAGAGCGGTCTTCCCGGACACGCACGGTGATCTCCCCACCCGGCGGTGTGTGACGTAAAGCGTTGTTCAGCACATTGTGCATGATTTGGCCCAACCTGTCCGGGTCGCCTGTGATGTGTACGGGATGAGGCGGAGTATGCAGGTGCACACGGATGTCCTGAGCGGCCGCGGCCAGGTGGAACGTGTCCACAATGTGGTGAATAAAGGCGCGTAGGTCCACGGTCTGACGATGTAGGGGCAAGCGGCCCATGTCGGCCAGGGCCAGGTCGCGCAGGTCTTCTACCAGGCGGTGCAACAGCCGAACTTCGTCATAAAGGCGTGCTACTTCCCGGCCGTTGATGGGGTAGACTCCATCCAGCATGGCCTGAAGGTTGGCCTGGATGACTGTTAAAGGGGTGCGGAGTTCATGGGCGATGTCGGCCAACAGCTGACGTTGAGCGTTTTCCGAGCGTTCCAGTGCGGTGGCCATTTCGTTAAACGCGCGGGCGACGGCTACCACCTCGGCCGGCCCCTTCTCGGGCACGCGATGATGAAATTCGCGACGGGCCAGGCGACGGGCAGCTGTGGCCACCTGGCGAAGGGGAGCGGTAACGTAGCGCGCGGTTGCCACGCTCAGGAGCACGGCTCCCAGGAGCACAACCAGTACGGCCGTCCATAACATGTTGCGCACAGTGGTGAGAAAGGCCTGTTCCAGGGCGGGCAGCCGAGGGCCGACTGTGCCCGGTGGAAGGAATACGGCGTACCCCACCACTTCCTCGTCCACCCGGATAGGTACGCGCAGTGGGCGGAGGGCGGGGGGAAGCCGTTGGCCAGGCCGCAGCCTTCCAGCACCCACGATTATTCTCCCGTTCGCATCGGTAAGCACAAGGCGGGGTGCGGATGGATGCTGGCGACGGCGTTGGTTAATGAACTGCCCAATACCTGCCCAGGTACCGTGTGTGCGGTAATACTCGGCCAGTTCCTCGGTCACTCGGGGCAGGGCGGCCCGAAGGGTGTCCCGCACGTACACGCGGAATGCGGTATCGGTCGCGCGGTTGATCAGCAGGGCCACTGCCAGGATGCCCAGCGCGATGACCAGGGCAAAGGCCAGACTCAGGCGTGCCCAGAGGTGGTTCACCGGTCGTCTCGCAGTCGGTATCCTACACCGTACACCGTCTCGATATAACGGGGGTGTTTGGGGTCCTCTTCAATCTTACGGCGTAAGTTTTTGATGTGGCTGTCCACCGTACGTGCCAGCCCCTCGTACGAGTGGCCGAACGCGCGTTCGATGAGCTCCAAGCGGGTAAAAGCCCGGCCGGGGTGCTGCATGAACACCCGAAGCAGGGCGAATTCGGCCGGAGTGAGCTCAACAGGTTGGCCTTGTCGGGTCACTTCGTGTCGTTCCACGTCCATTCGCAGCTCACCCACCACCAACACGGAGGACCGGGGTGAGCTTCCTCCCTGTGCCCGTCTCAGAACTGCCCGCACACGGGCGACCACTTCCCGTGGGTTGAACGGTTTGGTCACGTAGTCGTCTGCTCCTAGTTCGAGCCCGACGATTTTGTCGGTGTCATCGACGCGGGCGGTGAGCATGATGATGGGGATGGGAGCAAGATGTTCGTCTCTTCGCACGGTGCGGGTAATCTCCCACCCATCACGGTGAGGCAGCATAATGTCCAGCACAATCAGGTCAGGGCGCTCGCGGCGGATGACGTGTAGCGCGCTCTCACCATCATAGGCGGTGAGCACGGTAAATCCTTCCTGTTCCAAGTAGGCACGAAGGACCCGCACGATCTCCCGGTCGTCGTCCACCACCAACACGCGCGTCATGGGTCGTGAGACGGTGTTTCTTCCTCCGCCGTGGTTCCCTCCGGCTGCAGGTAGCCGCCTCGCATCAACAGTTGGCGTACGCGAGGCAGGTTCATGCCAAAACCGATGAGCACTTCGCCGTCAATGACCAGCGTTGGGGTGATGAAACGGCCGGCAATTTGTTTCAACTCTTCCATGTGTTTAGGGTCCTGCGTGACATCCTTTTCCACGTAAGGGACATGGTGCTTGGCGAAGAACCTCTTCGCCGCTTGGCAGTCCCCTCAGGTAGGTTGGGTGTAGATGACAACCCCTTTGGGGGTACGTTGCCAGAGTTGGCTCACTTTTTTCCACATAACTGCCTCCTGGGGATTACGGGGTGGGCTTGTTTCCGCCGGAGCCATTATGCATGTCTGGCAGTACCTTTGTCAAAAGCTGTCGGTCCGGCGAGGGTGGCGGTACAATCATAGTGTGACAGGATATGGGAATTCGGGGGGAGAGGCAGGTCATGTTGGGTAATCGGGAGATGTACGTGTGGACCCGGCCGGACGGTCGGCGGATAGTGGTAGTGCACGGGGATCTCACTGCGGAGCGGGTGGATGCGGTGGTAAACGCGGCCAACGAGCACTTGGTTCACGGTGGTGGTGTGGCCGGCGCTATTGTGCGCAAGGGCGGCCAGGAGATTCAGGAGGCAAGTCGTCGCTGGGTGCAGGAACATGGGCCCGTGCCCACCGGCGGTGCGGCCATTACCCCAGGAGGACGTTTACCCGCTCGATATGTCATCCACGCGGTAGGTCCACGTTGGGGAATGGGAGATGAGAAGCGCCTTTTGTACCGGGCAGTTCAGAGTGCCTTGCGTCTTGCCCACGAACATCACCTGACGAGTGTGGCCCTACCCGCCATCTCTACCGGGATATTTGGCTTTCCCAAGCCTCTAGGGGTAAAAGTTATTCTCGACGCGGTCGTCGATTTTTTGGACGCCCATCCCGAGACCACCCTTCGGGAAGTTCGACTGTGCAACATTGATCGATACACGTGCGATCTCTTCGTGCAAGCGTTGCAGGAGCGGGCTGGTTCCGGCGAATAGTCCGTTAGCGGTGGGCTGGCGCAACGAGGCTCCATCCCCCAGGCCGCGTGGTCAGCGATGTGTGTGCCTCCTTAGGGTGTCCCTCCGCGCAGCGTTGCGGCGGACTGGCTGTTGAAAGTCCTTGAAAGTAGTGGCTTGCGTTTGTGACTTCGGATGGCAAAGGGGAAGTGTAAGGAATGTTGGCCAAGCGCATTATTCCTTGCTTGGACGTTCACGCAGGCCGGGTAGTCAAAGGGGTGAACTTTGTCAACCTGCGTGATGCCGGGGATCCGGTGGAGCAGGCCGCGGTGTACGATGCCGAGGGCGCGGATGAGCTGGTGTTCCTTGACATTACCGCCACTCACGAGGGCAGGGATATCATGGTGGATGTGGTGCGGCGGGTGGCGGATACGGTGTTCATCCCCTTTACCGTGGGTGGGGGATTGCGCACCGTGGATGATATGTGGCGCATGTTGCAGGCGGGTGCGGATAAGGTGAGCATCAACTCAGCCGCGGTGCGCACCCCGGAGGTGATTACCGAAGGGGCGAAGCGGTTTGGTTCTCAGTGTATTGTCGTGGCCATTGACGCGCGTCGGCGACGGCGTCCACCCGCGCCTGGGGAGTCTCCCTGGGAGGTGTATATCAGCGGGGGGCGGGTACCCACCGGCCTGGATGCAGTAGCGTGGGCACGTGAAGTGGAGGATCGAGGGGCAGGGGAGATTTTGTTGACCAGCATGGACGCGGACGGCACACAGGCAGGATATGACGTGGCGCTCACGCGCGCGGTGGCCGAAGCAGTGCGTATTCCTGTGATTGCCTCCGGTGGGGCGGGTCGGTTGGAGCACTTTTATCAGGTGTTCACCGAAGGTCGGGCCGACGCGGCTTTAGCTGCCTCCCTTTTTCACTTCCGGCAGGTGCGCATTGCTGATGTCAAGCAATTCCTCCACGAGCGGGGCATCCCGGTGCGCTTAGTGGACCCCGCACCCGTGGACGCGGAAGGATGACACACATGACCTCGTTCGAAGTGCCCGTCTACGCCAAGCGCGGTTTGACCGTTGTCCGGGGTAAAGGCGCGCTCGTCTGGGATGATGCAGGGCAGGTGTACGTTGATTGCATCGGAGGGCATGGCGTCGCGGTAGTGGGCCATAGCCATCCTCGCGTCGTTGCGGCCATCTGCCGCCAGGCGGAGCGTCTGATTATCTGTCCGAACACTCTGGACAACGATGTGCGTCGGGCGTACCTGGAACGCTTGGTGTCCGTTACACCGCCCGGGTTGGACTACGTTTTTCTGGCGAATTCCGGCGCGGAGGCCGTAGAAGCGGCCATTAAATTCGCGCGCGTGGCCACCGGCAGGACCCGTCTGGTGGCCATGACCCGGAGTTTTCACGGTCGCACAATGGGCGCCCTTTCTCTCACCGGTAATCGTAAATACAGGGACCCATTTACGCCTCTGGTGCCCGACGTCGTTCATGTGCCCTTTGGCGATCTGGAAGCGGCACGTGAAGCCGTGGATGAGCGCACGGCAGCGGTGGTGGTGGAACCAGTACAGGGCGAGGGAGGGGTGCATCCTGCTCCGGACGGATATCTGGCCACTTTGCGGGCACTGTGTGACAGAGCTGGCGCGTTGCTGGTGGTGGATGAGGTGCAGACCGGCTTTGGGCGCACCGGTGCATGGTTCGCGGTGGAGCACTGGCAGGTCATACCAGACGTGCTTTGTCTGGCCAAAGGGATAGCCGGAGGGGTGCCGATGGGGGCCACGGTGGTGACCGAGCGGGTTGCCCGCGCGTTGAAACCCGGGCATCATGGGTCCACCTTTGGCGGCAATCCCCTTGCTTGCGCGGCGGGTTTGGCCGTGCTGGACATCCTCGCGGAGGAGGACCTGGTAGCCCAAGCGCGTGCCAAAGGGGAATATCTCCTGGCCGGGTTGCGGGCGTTAACCTCATCGCAAGTGCGGGCAGTGCGTGGTTTGGGCTTGATGGTGGGCCTGGAATTGCGGACTCGTGCAACGCCGTACTTGCGACGGCTCCAGGAGGACTACCGGGTGCTGGCATTGCCGGCCGGGCCAAATGTGATTCGCTTGTTGCCGCCCTTGGTGATCACGTATGAGCAGCTGGATACCGTGATACAGGCCCTCCAGGAGGTGTTAGAGACGTGACGACGGTGGCGGACGCGTTGTCCCAGACGCAGAAACCGGAGATTTCGTTGTTAATAGAGGCGGTGCGTATCCCTTCCCTTTCCGGGCAGGAACGTGCCCTGGCCGAATTCCTGGTGGCCTGGGCGCAAGAGCATGGGTACACGCGCGCGTACGTGGATCCGGCAGGCAATGCCGTGGCGGAGATGGGCTCCCCAGACGCGACGCGGACGCTCGTCCTGCTGGGGCATATGGACACCGTGGCCGGGGAGATCCCCGTGCGTGTGGAAAACGGCAAACTTTACGGTCGAGGGACGGTGGACGCCAAGGGGCCCCTATGCGCGTTTTTGGCCGCGGTAGCCAACGTGGGACCGTTGCCTGATGTACGATTTGTCGTGGTGGGAGCCACCGAAGAAGAGGCAGCCACTTCTCGAGGTGCGCGCTTTATTCGTGACCGGTTTCTGGCCGAGGGCATTCCTCACGGATGCATTATCGGCGAGCCTAGCGGGTGGTCGAGCATCACTTTGGGATACAAGGGGCGGCTGCTCATTGACTTTACCGCCCAACAGACGGCCGCTCACACCGCGACGCCCGACGCGCTGGGCATCGCCGACCGGGTTTGCACGTGGTGGGCCGCGTTAAAGGTCTTCTGTCAGGAGTACAACCAGGATAAACCCCGTGTCTTTGACCAGATCCTGCCCTCCCTGCGAGAGGTGCGCACCGTCAGCGACGGTCTCTCCGATCGGGTAGAGGCTCGGGTGGGGTTGCGGTTGCCGCCGGCCATGGATCGGGAAACGCTGGAGGAACGGATACGGACCATGGCCCAAGCGGCAGGGGGGGAGGTGCGTTTCTTCGGTTATGAGCCGGCGTTTCGGGCCGACAAGCATAACGCGTTGGTCCGAGCCCTGCGGGTAGCTATCCGACGGATGGGGGGGAGGCCGGGGTTTAAGGTCAAGACGGGCACCAGTGACATGAACGTGGTGGGACCTGCCTGGAAGTGCCCAATTGTTGCCTATGGCCCTGGGGACTCCCGGCTTGATCACACCCCCAACGAGCATATTGGCCTGGACGAGTACATGCGAGGAGTGCGTGTGTTGGAGCTGGCCCTGCAACACTGGGCGACGGCGCCTTCTAAGTGAGCCCTGTGATATCGAAGGGGGGCGGCATGGGTGTCCTCACGGAGCGGCTACAGCGGTATCCCTTTTTAGGTAGTGGCCGTTTTGTGGCTGCGGCCCTTGGGCATTTTGTGGTCGATTTCATGAACAGCCAGCGGCCCTTGCTCTTGGCCGCGTTCAGCGTGATGTTCGGCCTGAGCAACACCGAGGTGGGGTTCTTCGCCATGAACGCGACCCTCATGGCGGCACTCTCCCAACCCTTGTTCGGGTGGCTGGCAGATCGGTACGGCGGGCGCTGGATAGCCGCGCTGGCCCTGGTATGGATGGGCGTGTTTTACATTTGGGTCGGCCTCTGGAAGACGCGGGCAGTGCTCTGGCTTTTGGTACTGGCCAGTTTGGGGTCTGCCGCGTTTCATCCCCAGGGTGCCATGAACGCTGCTCAATCCGGTGGGGACAAACGCACCATGGCGACATCCATGTTTTTCACTGCCGGTCAGATGGCTTTGGGGTTGGGGCCGGCGTTAGGTGGTGTGTTGTTGGCCACCTTTGGGGTGTCTGCCATGGCCGTGATCGGCGCGTTGGCCTTGCCCGTGGCGCTCTTCCTCTGGGTGTATACCCCGGCCGGGAGCACCTCCACGGCCGGTCACGTTCAGGAGGCGATGTATAAAGAGGCGGTCGGTTTTGGTCGGGGACGACGACGTTGGCTCCTGGTGGGCGTGTTTGTCCTTCTGGTGTTTCTCCGTTCCTGGGCCGGTCACAGCAACATCGCCTTTTTGCCCAAGTTTCTCCAGGAGCGAGGATGGCCTCAGGAAATGCAGGGCTTGGCTCTGACGGCGTACATGTTGACTTCCGCGTTTGCCGTGATCGTGTTTGGGCGGCTGGCCGACGAATTTGGCCGCCGACGGATGTTGACCTTGGGCCTGGCTTTGGCCGTCGTGCCTTTGTACTTCTATCCCTGGGTGAACGGTGTGTGGATCCTCTTGCTGGTCGCGCTGACGGGTGCGTTCATCGGCGGGGTTCACAGCATTCTTATCGTTATGGCACAAAACCTTTTGCCCTCTCACATGGCGCTGGCCTCAGGACTGGCTTTAGGATTTATGTTCGCCTCCGGCGCGGTGGGCCAGATGCTCACCGGAGTGCTTGCCGACGCGTTTGGGCTGGACGTGGTCCTGAGCGCCTTAAGCCTGCCCCTACTGGTCGCGGCCGGTCTAAGCCGGTGGTTGCCTCGAGAGGATGTTAAAGTTTCGGGCGTATAGCCAGCTGGCCCCCATGACGGTTTGTCCGTCTTCACCGCGGTTGTGTTACAATGCAAGGGTGGAGGACTTCTAACATGTTGGGTGGATGATAGCCGACCTGCAGGGTCGGAGTGTGTTCGTGGGGCCGCGGGTATTGAAGGTGAATTACCCCAAAGAATCCTGCCCAACATGTGCTTCTTTCACCGGGAGGCCGGGCAAGCGATGGCACGCCCGGGATGGACAGCCTTGGAAGTTAGGCCCTCCAGACGACTGTGCTTGCTGTTGAGGTAGTCCCAAGGGTGTGATATCAACGTACTCAGAGTAGTACATGAGGGCATCACCGAGGGACACATAGTCTCAGGAAAGGGTTTCGGTTGCAGGCGCCATGAGCGGTGCCATGTGCTCAAATTAAGGCATGAAGTGTAGGGAGGATGACGGTATGATGCGAGAGTGGCCAACATCGGTACGGGTGGCGCTGGTTCTGCTTCTAACGGTGGCCATAGCCATGTCCTCGATGAGCGTTGGTTTGGCCGTCGGGTTCGGCCTGGGCCGCATGAGCGCGTCGCGCGGGCCACAGGCTGTGCTTCCGGTAGGGAGCGATGCGGAGAAGATAATTGAACCCTTCCTTACCCCGACGACCGAACCCCAGACAGAGGTGGAGCCACCCCCTGCGCCTGCCGGCGCCCCTGAAAACTTCGATGTCTTTTGGGAAGCCCTGGAGATCCTCAACGAATACTATTACGGCGATATGCCCCAGGGCAACGATATCACCTACGCGGCGATCCGTGGGCTGCTCAAGGCCCTGGGCGATCCGTTTACCTCATTCCTGGACCCCAAGACCGCCGAAATATTCTCCGCGGACATCAGTGGTTCCTTTGAGGGGATCGGGGCTCGGGTGGAACAGGCGGAAAACGGTGGTGTGCGCTTGATCCAGGTTTTCCCCGGGTCACCGGCGGAAAAGGCCGGCTTGCAGGATGGAGACATTATCATCGCGGTGGATGGCAAGGACATTACCGGGTTAACCTTGCTGGAGCAGGTCGCGTTGATTCGCGGGCCGGCAGGGAGCGAGGTGACCCTTACCATCGTGCGGGAGGGGGTGCGTGACCCCTTTGACGTGGTCGTCACTCGTGGACGCATTGAAATCCCTATTATCGAGTATCGCATGCTGGAAGGGAACATCGCGTACATCAAGTTCAGCGAATTTAATGCCCTGGGCACGCGCAAAGTGCGGGAGGCCCTGCGGGAGCTGATGAAAGAGGATCCCAAAGGCCTGATCTTCGACATTCGCGGGAACCCCGGTGGCTTCCTCCACATCGCCATTGGGGTGACTTCCCAGTTCCTCCCGGAAGGGCAGGTCATCCTCATTGAACGGTGGAAGGACGGTCGGGAGAAGGTCTATCGCAGCGAGGGCGGAGATCTGGCAGTCGACATTCCGATGGTCGTGTTGGTGGACCGTGGCAGCGCGAGCGCGTCGGAGATCTTGGCCGGCGCGTTGCAAGATCATGGCCGGGCGGTTATCATCGGTGAGCGTACCTTCGGCAAGGGGTCCGTACAGCAGTCCTTTGAGCTCAGTGATGGCTCCGAGTTGCGGGTGACCATCGCCCGCTGGCTGACGCCGAATGGCCGCGAGATCCACCGGAAAGGCATTGAGCCGGACATCCCGGTGGAGGTAACCGATGAGGACGAAGCTGCCGGTCGCGATCCGGTGCTAGAGCGGGCATTGGAATACTTCCAAACAGGGCAGTGAGATATGGCCGAGCCGGTGCGGGTGGTGGCTACCAACCGTAAGGCCAAACACGATTACGAGATCATCGAGACGTATGAGGCAGGTATTGCCTTAACCGGTACCGAAATCAAATCGGTACGGGAGGGGCGGGTTAACCTGCAGGACGGGTTTGTCCTGATAAAGGACGGCGAGGCGTGGTTGATGAACGTCCACATCTCTCCGTATCACCATGGCTCGCTGTTCAACCACGAGCCGCGTCGGCCGCGCAAGCTGCTCTTACACAAGTGGGAAATTAATCGCCTGGCCGGGCGGGTAAAGGAGAAGGGGTGGACGATTGTGCCCCTGCGGATGTACATCAAAAATGGATGGGCTAAAGTGGAAATCGCCCTGGTACGTGGGCGCAAACAGTACGATAAACGGCGGGAGATCGCTAAGCGCGAGTTTGAGCGAGAAAAGGCCCGCTACCTCAAACGATGGGGTGTTAAGACGTGACCGGTGGTGATATCGTCCAGTAATCTTTAAGGGGAAGGCCGGAAGGAATTTCCCGGCCCTCCCCTCCGGCCCTGACAATGGGCCGACCTAATGGGGTTTTTCCGGCGTGGTCTCGGCGGGTGTTGTTAAGGCCGTCAGCTGGTTGAGCAAGTCCTCGGCCACGTTGAACCCCTGTTGCCAGAACTGTGGATCGTTGATGTCCACTCCCACCTCTTGGAGGATCTCTGCCGGGCGTCCTGCCCCCCCATAGGCGAGCAGGCGGAGATAATAAGGCTTAAACTGTTCTCCTTCCTCCTTGTACCGCTGGTACAGGGCCAATGTCAGAAGCTGGCCAAAACTGTACGCGTAACAGTAGAAGGGGGTGTAATAGAAGTGCGGAATGCTCACCCACTCGTGCTGAAATTCTTCGGTTAACTCCACACTGTCCCCGAATTGCTCCTGCAAGTTCTCGAAGTAGAGGCGGTTGAGATCCTCGTGGGCAGCACCTTGTTGCACCGCGTCGTGAGCCGCGATTTCGAAGAGGACAAAGTACGCCTGTCGCATGACGGTCCCGTAAATGTCATCCAGCGCGGCGCCCAAGATTGTGCGACGTACGGCCGGATCCTGTTCCTCTGCCAACAACCGGTCGGTAAGGAGCATCTCTGCGAAGACGGAGGCGGTCTCCGCGAGGGGCAGGGGGGGATGCTGCGTCAAGATGGAATGATGTGCGGCCAGCAGGCTGTGAATAGCGTGCCCGAGTTCGTGGGCCATGGTCGCCACGTCGCGAATGCGCTCTGTGTAGTTGAGGAGCACCCATGGGGTGTACTTGGGGCTCACGGTCATGCAAAAGGCCCCCATCCGTTTGCCCGGGCGGACTTCACTGTCCACGTGCTGTTCGGCAAAGACCCGTTCCGCGTGCGCGCTTACCTGAGGATCGAAGCGGCGTAAGGTGTCCAGCACCAAGGAGACGGCTTCTTCATAGGGGACGTGACGTTCCTGCGTGCTCAACGGCGCGTAGATGTCGTACCGGCGCAGTTTGGCCATCCCCAGCCACTGCGCTTTAAGCTTGAAGTAGCGTTGGAAGAGGGGGGCGTTCTGCCGGCAGACATCCAGCAACACCTCGACGGCTTCGTCGGGAATGTCATTGGATACGTTGCGCACGGCAATAGGGGAGGAGAACCCGCGCACACGCACAAATTCGTTGTACCAGTCGCGCACCCTGTTGATGTAGATCTGGGCCAGCACGGGCGCTTCCTGCGAGAAGACCCGGTACATCTCTTGATATGCAGCAGCCCGCAAGGACGCGTCGGGTGACATCACGTACTTGCTCAGTTCCGCCCGGGTCAAACGCCGCACTTCGCCGTCCACCTCAAGGGTGAACTCCAAGCGGTTGGTGAGCATGGAATACAGGGTCACCAGCGCGTCGATACCGTTCGCGTTTTTGAGGTTAATGATCTGCTCGCGGTGTTCGTCCAACGTGTAAGGCTTCAGACGCCGCTGGCTCTGGAGGAAGTGCCGGTAGTCCGCATGCTCCTCTGCTGTGGGAAGCAGACGTTCTGCTTCCTCGTCGGTGAGGCTTTTCCACCACAGTTCGAAGAAGAGCACCCGGTTTTGGTAATCGGTCAACGCGTGCTGTATCCGGTTACGCAAGGCCAGGGCCTCGCTGTTTTGGGTGTTCTCCGAGAACCAGAGCTCGGCGTAACTGCCCAGAACCCGCATGTCCTCCACAAGGCTTTCGTACGCCTGCAGGATGTTCAGGAATTCCTCAGGGGACATGTCCGGGCGCAGACGATCGCGGTAGGCCTCAAAGGCAGTGACCGCCGCCTCTAGGGCTTCCAGGCGCTGTTGGATCACCGTCGGCGAGGGCTCCGGCAGTAGCTCGGATAGGTCCCAACGGCCGAGTGAATACGTCGTTACCTGCGTCATCGATGGTTTACCTCCTTTCTGACTCCAACATGAAGCAAGCCCTATCCGTCGCTTGCTTGCGTCGTTTGTAATAAGGATACGTTGTCCCCTCATGAGGGGAAACAACCAGGGACACAGGATACGACAGGAAACGGGAAATACACAAGAAGAGAGCGTTCGAAAACTCGGCCTTTCGGCCCTCCCGGCAAACGGGCAGCTCTGAGGAAATCGGGCCATTCCCCCTCTCTGTCAAATTGGGGAAAGGGTGAGGCCGCGTCCGTGTTTCCCCGTGAGACGTTCACAGGCTCTGAATTTGCGAGCGCTCTCAAGAAGAGCACACGTCCAAGGCCTGGCAGGCGTAAGGGAGGGGAAACTTGGCGTTGGAAATGAGACAAAGTATACTACCTCCGGTCGATGAGATGTCATCGGACGGCCATTGTATGAGGTCGGCAATGCCCCGGCAGCACCTTGAGATGGGTGCCCATTCACCTCGTATGACAAGGGAGGTTGGCCAATGGCTGTGGACCAGGAGCTTCTGGAGATTTTGCGTTGTCCCGCGTGCGTGCGCGACGGCCCAGATGCGGGAATGCTGGACCTGGTGCGGGATGGAACCTGGCTGGTATGTCGGGATTGCGACCGTAAATACCCCATTCGTGAGGACATCCCCGTGATGTTGATCGAGGAAGGGGATAAGTGGCGGGGGACGCCGGTAGACTCCCTGCCCGACCCAGGTCCCCTGGTACCAGAGGAGGGGTAAAGCGTAGCCCGTGGTTGAGAGAAGGGGCGCAGGGGCTGTGGTCGAGAGGAGTCCCTGCGCCTTAATGTGTTCTCACGTGCTGGATGGCTTGGATGTCAACAAGTTGGTGCGGGAAAGGTCGTTCCGGCGGATGGCAAAACGGTCGAAGTCCCGGGCTACGACGACGTTAGGGAAAATGGCAGATGCTTCCGCAAGGACCTGCTCTTCGGTGTAGCGTCGGGAGATGTGGGTGAGGATCAGGTGTTTGACGCCGGCCTCCCGGGCCAGGCGGGCAGCCTGAGAGGCCGTAAGGTGACCGAAAGCACGGGCGAGATCGGCTTCCGGTTGAAGGTACGTGGCTTCGATGACCAGCGCGTCCACACCGGCACAGTAGGGGATAAGTGGTTCAACAGCTGCCGCATCGCCGACAAAGGCGAGCCGTACGCCGGGACGGTATGGCCCCAACACTTCGTCCGGGTGCACGACACGCCCCGAGGGGAGCACCACGCTTTCGCCCCGCACCAGGCGTCGGCGTTCCGGACCTGGGGGAATGCCCAGGGCTTCTGCTTTCTCCGGCAGGAAAGGACGGCGGCCAGGTTCCTCGAAAAGGAAGCCATAGCACCCCTCTCCCCGGTGAATCACGGGGAAGACGGTTACTTTTAGCGCAGCATCCTCAAACAACACTCCCGGCTCGATGGGGATAAGGTCCACCCGCAGCGGGTATTGTCCCGGTCCGAAAACCACGTCAAGCAGCCCCTTTACCCGCTGGAGTGGCCATTCTCCTCCGTAAATGCGCACATGGTCCATCATCTCCCATCGGCCCATGGTGGAGAGCAGGCCGCCCAACCCAAGAATGTGATCCAGGTGGCCGTGGGTGAGCAGTATGGTGTGCAAACGTCGAAATCCTAAGCCGCTGAGGAGAAGCTGGCGCTGGGTCCCCTCCCCACAGTCGATCATGAAGCGTTTGTCTTGGTGCAACAGCACCGCGGAGGAAAGCCCGCGTTCTTTTGAGGGTGCAGAGGCCGAGGTGCCGAGAAAGACTAATTCGAACATTGGACGATCACCCGGTCGGTTTCTTCGTGCAGGGTGATGTGAGCTGGGACAAACTGCGTACTCAGCCAAATTACGGTGCGCAGATGGTTCGTCGCCTGAGGCGTGCTATATCGCCAGCGAGATATACCCCGAGCCAACAAGGGGACCACCACCTGGTCCGCTAAAAAAGGGTCCAGCGCGGCGGGCGACCGGTGAAAGGCGAGGAACTCGTCCACCGCCTCATCCGCGACGCGCTCCGCCGGTTTGCCTCGAGCACCCAGGGCAACGCCCCCGCCCCAGCCGTTTTCATACGCGCCGATAACTATCACGCATGTCCCAATGCCCGGGCTGGGTGCGTCCACCACGTCGACGGTGTCGGGGGAAAGGCCTGCACTTTGCAGCCGTCGTCGTGCCTGCTTTGCCTGCCGTTCTCGGATGTGATCGGGTAGGTTACTGCTGGCCGAGAGCACCCACAAGTGGGTGAGATCCCCTCGTTCGACCCAATCCACGTCCTGCGGGGCAGGGGTAGGAGGACGCACGGCCGCCTGGACGCGTCCCCCCCCACGGGGATACCACCCCCAGCGCTTTATGTGTAGGCTCACACGCCATCCCAATACTTCGGTCGCAGGGGTAAACACGCGTTGCAGGTAATGAAAGGGAGGGCTCCACGGCACGTGAGTGCCTCCTGTCACGCTGACCCACGAGGGCGCTGTCGCCTCGGCCAGCGGTGGGATAAGGGTTTGGAGGATGAGGCCGGTAGCGCCTGCGGTGCCCACGTCGAACCGATAGCTTCCCGGTTGTGCCGGTTGTTGAGGCGCGAAGTACAGCTCTTGACTTCCCTCTTCAGCCCCCTCCACCACAGCGTGACAGATGGCAGCCGCGGCCTGTACCGCGGTCAAATGTTGGGGGCGTAACCCCGGCCGGGAGCGTTTGGCCCGGATGCGCACCATGCGAAAAGCCCGTCCCGTCAGGATGGACAGGCTTAAGGCAGCCCGTAAAATCTGTCCGCCCCCTTCACCATAGCTCCCATCAATGACCAGCGGATCCTGCATCCCGCGTGGGTTCCCCTCCCCCATGCCTTTGCCTCAGGTACGGAAAAGTCGTTCAGCCCTTGTGAAGGGCAGTACATCCCACACTACGGACAGGGCACTTCCGGATTATATGCCTGACCCTGGGGACGAGTACAATAACGCACGCTGTGTGGTGTTGACCCTGGAGTGATGAAACGGGGCATTGGGGACACAGGAACGAGGACATTCACGGGGTTCCCCGGGGAGATCTGTTCAAAGACGGAAGAAGGGGTGTGGGCGTAGATGGGCAACTGAGGGTACAATATGGGGTAGGTGGGCATCAGGGCAGGCCCACCCGTAGCGGGATAAGCACGGACATCCGACGGGAGGGCGAGAGTGAAACGCGAGGAGCGGTATCCCTTTCTAGCTCGTCTGGCGCAGGCGCCCATCGTGGCCGATGGCGCGATGGGCACAATGATATACAGTAAAGGGGTACCTTTTGACCGGTGTTTTGATGAGTTGAACCTTTCCCAGCGGGGCTTGATCGGCAGCATCCACGATGCGTATCTGGTCGCGGGCGCGGAGATTCTGGAAACCAACACCTTTGGGGCGTCGCGGGTACGACTGGCGGAGTATGGGTTGGCCGATAAGGTGTTGGCTATCAATATGGCCGGTGTGCGCATTGCGCAAGAGGCCCGAGAAGCGCGCGGGGTGGAAGCGTTTATCGCCGGTTCTATCGGACCGACGGGCAAGCGATTGCAGCCTTATGGCCCCCTGTCTCCTGCACAGGCAGAAGCTGCGTTTCGCGAGCAGGCAGAGGCGCTCATCACCGCCGGGGTGGATCTCCTGATTCTGGAGACGTTCTCTTACCTGGATGAAATCCTGGCCGCGTTGCGGGCGATTCGGGCAGTGAGTGACATTCCCATCATTGCGGAGATGACCTTCGGGGAGGATCTGCGCACCCTGTCGGGACACACGCCCACGGTGGTCGCGCGCGCCCTCGTAGAGGCGGGTGCGGACGTGGTTGGCGCGAATTGTGGTACCGGCCCCTCTGGCGTACTGGCCGTGATGGAGGAGATGGTTCAGGCACAGGTGAATGTGCCTCTTTCGGCCATGCCCAACGCGGGGTTCCCCGCCCGGGTGGGGCAGCGCTTGATGTATCCCTCCTCACCCCCGTATTTTGCCGACTTCGCCCGACGATTGAAGGCCCTGGGGGTGCGGGTGATCGGTGGCTGTTGTGGGACCACGCCTGCTCACATCGCGGCCATGGTGGAGGCGGTGCGGGAGCCTTCGTCTGCTACCTCGCGGTCCGTCGCCACGGTTGTGGAGCCCCTGATCGACGTGACCCTCCCGGCGGAAACGGAAACTTTGCCTCCCACCCAGCTAGAACAGAAGTTGGGTCGTCAGTTCCTCATCACTGTGGAGATGTCCCCCCCGCGGGGATATCGGCCGGATAAGATGCTGGACGGGGCGCATCGCTTAAAGGAGGCCGGTGTGGATGCCATCAACGTGGCCGACAACCCCATGGCTCGTATGCGCATGAGCGCGTGGGCAGCCGCGTTTCTGGTTCAGACCCGTGTGGGGGTGGACACGATTCTGCATTTTCCGGTGCGAGGGCGCAACCTCTTGCGGGTGCAAAGTGATCTGTTGGCCGTACACGCGCTGGGTATTCGCCACGTGTTCGTGGTGATGGGGGATCCTACCCGCATCGGTGATTATCCGGACGCCGCGGACACGTATGACGTTGTGCCTTCAGGGTTGATCCGGTTGATTAAGCAACGGTTTAACCAGGGGCAGGATCAAGCAGGCCAACCTATTGGCCAACCTACCCGCTTTATCGTCGGTGCCGCGTTGAACATGGGCGCGGCAGACTTGCAGCGGGAAGTGCGGGTTATGCGTCGGAAGCTGGAGGCCGGCGCGGATTTCTTCCTCACCCAGCCGGTGTACGATGTGACGACGGTGGAACGGTTCCTGGAACTGACGGGGGATATCCCCGTGCCGGTCATCATGGGGTTGTTGCCGTTGCGCAGTTACCGGCATGCAGCGTTCCTGCATCACGAGGTGCCGGGCATCACCATTCCGGAAACGTTGTTGGAACGCATGGCCGCGGCCGGTCCCGACGCACTGGAGGAAGGCATCCGCATTGCCCAGGAGCTGGCCGTTGCCCTGCAACCTTATGTGCAGGGGTTTTACATTATCCCTCCTTTCGGCCGGTACGACATGGTACCTCCGATCCTGCGCGTGCTCGGGGATCGGGCTTTGACCCGGTGGCCAGAGGACAGATAAGGGCATCCCTGCGGTCTCAACTTAGGAGGAACAACGTATGGCAAGGCAACGACCGCGCTGGTGGTGGTTGGCTCCCGGGCTACACCTTAAACGTTGGGTGGTGGTCATCTCCCTTAGCGTGGCCCTACTGGCCTTGGGACTGACGTACGCGTTGCGCCACGTGTACGCCATGGACGCGTTGCCCGCATGGAGTCGGTATGTGTTTTTGGTCTTCTTGCCTCGTCCCTGGCGGGCGGTGCTTTTCACACTCCTGGGGCTGGGCGGGCTTATGGTAGGCATTACCCAGTTGAACCGGACGCTGCTGCGGCCCTTTGTGCCTCCAGGGGAGCGGGTGATCGATGTGCTGTACCGGTATCACCGTCAGCCCGATGAAGGTCCACGGGTTGTGGTGATCGGTGGGGGGCATGGCCTGTCTACCCTGTTGCGCGGTTTGAAAGCGTACACCTCCCACATCACGGCGATTGTAACCGTGGCTGACGACGGCGGCAGTTCTGGGCGTTTGCGACGGGAGTTGGGCATTCTGCCCCCGGGGGATTTTCGAAACTGCATGGCAGCCCTCTCCGAAGCCGAAGATTTAATGTTGCGCCTTCTGCAGTACCGGTTTAGCGGTGGCGAGGGATTACAGGGGCACAGCTTTGGCAATCTCTTTATCGCCGCCATGGTGGGTGTAACAGGGAGCTTTGACCAAGGATTGGCACAATCCAGCCGGGTGCTGGCGGTACAAGGCCGGGTGCTTCCCGCCACCTTGGAGGCCGTCACCTTGTGTGCGGAGGTGGCCTTGTTCCAGGACGGTGAGCTCGTGGGATGGAAGCGAGTGGTGGGGGAATCCCAGATTCCCAAGAGTGGTGGGCGCATTATGCGGGTTTTCCTGGAACCGGAAGTCACCCGGGCCTATCCAGAGGCGGTACGGGCCATTCTCCACGCGGACTTGGTGATCGCCGGTCCGGGGAGTTTGTACACCAGTGTGTTGCCCAACCTGCTGGTACGGGAGATCGTAGATGCGCTGCGCGCTACCTCGGCACGCAAGGTATACATTGCCAACGTAGCTACCCAGAAGGGGGAGACCGACGGCTATACCGTGGGCGATCATGTGCGCGCGCTGCACGAGCACATGGGAGTGGACGTATTCCAATGGGTCATCTACAATACGAACTACCGTCCCGCTTTGCCACCGGGCATTGCCTGGGTTAAACCAGGACCCAATGACAGGGACACGTTCTCCCTGGTCGGGGGAGACGTGGTGGACGAGCATAAACCGTGGCGGCATGACCCCGGTAAACTGGCCGCCCTGGTGATGTCTTTGCTTTCCCACAGCGCAGTGGCCCACCCCCTCCTCGCGCGCGAGGAGGAAGCGGTACGATCCACATCATTGTAAAGGTGGGGAGAATGTGGCACAATCTCCGCGGCCGTTCTCCTCCCGGGGGATTATTCGGACAGCCGACATTCGGCGGACACAAACCTTCAGAGCAAGGAGGAGCAGCCATGACCACACGAGTTGCCATCAATGGGTTCGGTCGTATCGGTCGGCAGGTCTTCAAGGCCCTCCAACGTTACGGTGATGCCCTTCAGGTAGTGGCCATCAATGACCTGGTTGACGCGGAAACCAACGCCCACTTGCTGAAGTACGATACGAACTACGGTCGGTACCCGGGAACGGTCGAGGTGCACAACGGAAACTTGGTGGTGGACGGCAAGGAGATTCAGGTGTTCGCCCAGAGGGATCCGGCCCAGCTGCCCTGGGGTGATTTGGGCATTGACATCGTGATCGAATCAACCGGTGTCTTCCGTGAGCGGGCAAAGGCCGACCTTCACCGGCAGGCCGGCGCCAAGAAGGTCATCATCACCGCGCCGGCCAAAGGCCCGGATATCACCATTGTCCTGGGGGTGAACCAGGATAAATACGATCCGGCCCAGCATCACATTGTCTCCAACGCCTCCTGCACGACCAACTGTCTGGCCCCTGCGGCTAAGGTGGTCCATGACAACTTCGGTATCGTGCAGGGCGTGATGACCACCATCCACGCGTACACCAATGACCAGCGCATTTTGGACTTGGTGCACACGGACTTGCGGCGAGCCCGTGCGGCTGCGATGAACATTATCCCCACGACTACCGGCGCGGCACGCGCAGTGGCCCTGGTCATTCCGGAGCTGGAAGGCAAGTTTGACGGCATGGCCATGCGCGTGCCTGTGTCCACCGTCTCGGTGGTGGATTTCGTGGCCCTGGTGGAGAAGGAGACGACCACGGAGGCCTTGCTGGCAGCTTTTCGGGAGGCTGCGGAAGGGCCTATGAAGGGCATCTTGGGAGTGTGTGAAGAGCCGCTGGTGTCCTCAGACTTTAAGGGCGATGAACGTTCCAGCATCATTGACGCGCTCTCTACCCGGGTGTACGGCGGCAACATGGTGAAGGTAGTCTCCTGGTACGATAACGAATGGGCCTACGCGGTGCGCGTCGCGGACCTCGCCAAGTTTATGGCGGATAAAGGTGTGTAACCTGCAACGGTCGGGAGGCGCTTACAGTATAACGCTGTAACGCGGTCGGCTACGTGGGAAGGGAAGCGCCGTCAAAGGGCGCTTCCCTTCTAGAGCAGATCGCCTCCGGGTAACCTATAGGCGGGCAATGAGGCATCATCACATGGTGCGCGCGGGAGGCCCAACATGAACAAAAAAACCATCCGGGATGTGAATGTCCAAGGACGGAAGGTGTTGGTGCGCGTGGACTTCAACGTCCCCTTGAAGGACGGTCGGGTTGTTGACGACACGCGGATTCGGGCGGCGATGCCGACTTTGCAGTATCTCCTGGACCACGGCGCGGCCGTCATTCTCATGTCCCACCTGGGGCGCCCCAAAGGCAGCCCAGACCCGAAATATTCCCTTCGGCCGGTGGCCGAGCATCTGGCCCAACTTCTAGGACAAGCGGTCCGTTTTGCCCCGGAGCCGGTGGGGCCGCAGGCAGAAGCCATGGCGCGCGATCTTCGACCGGGCGATGTGTTGCTCCTGGAAAACACGCGCTTTCATCCTGGGGAAACCAAGAACGATCCCGAATTTGCCCGTCAGTTAGCCGCGCTGGCCGGCCCGGAGGGCCTTTTCGTGAACGACGCGTTTGGCACCGCCCATCGGGCTCACGCTTCCGTAGTGGGCGTGGCCCAATACTTGCCCGCGGTGGCAGGCTTTCTCATGGAGAAAGAGCTGACCTTCTTGGGGCGTCTGCTCTCGCAGCCCGATAGGCCTTTCATTGCCATTCTGGGCGGCGCCAAGATATCGGACAAAATTGGGGTCATCCGTAGCCTGCTGGTCCGGGCCGACCGGGTTCTGATCGGGGGAGGGATGGCCAACACGTTCCTGAAAGCTCAGGGCAAGGAAGTCGGAGATTCCCTGGTCGAGGATGATGCCGTCCCCGAGGCGCGTGCGTTGTTGGACGCGGGGGAGGGGAAGTTGTTCTTACCGGTTGATGTGGTGATCGCGGACCGTTTCGCGGTGGACGCGGCCAAGCGTGTGGTATCGGTGGATGAGGTGAGCCCAGGATGGCGCATCCTGGACATCGGTCCCCGGACGGTGGCCCGATTTCGCGAGATATGCCGGGAAGCGCGTACGGTGTTCTGGAATGGGCCGATGGGCGTGTTTGAATTTCCACCCTTTGCAGAGGGCACATTTGCCATCGCCCGTGCCCTGGCCGAGCTGGAGAGAGCTGTCACCATTGTGGGTGGTGGGGATTCGGTGGCCGCGGTGCGTCAGGCAAACGTGGCCGATAAGATCACGCATATCTCTACCGGCGGAGGCGCAAGCCTAGAGTTCGTGGAGGGAAAACCACTGCCCGGTGTAGAGGTTCTGGAGGACCGCTGAAGAGGAGGGATTATGTCCTTGTTCGGACGGCTCAAGCAGCTCATTCACCAGAAGAGCGAGGCCATGCGTTTCTATCCGGTGCGGGTGCGATGCGACCGCTGTGGCGAGATCCTGGAAACGCGCGTGAACCTGCACAATGACCTGTCCGCCCGATATGACGAGCGAGGACGGGTGCAAGGTTATTTTGTGCGCAAGGTGCTTCACGGTTCAGGCCGCACGCGGTGTTTCGTGGCGGTGGAAGTGGAGTTGGAGTTTAACGCGCGTCGGGAGCTGGTATCACGGCGAGCACACGGGGGCACCTTTGTGGATGAGTTCGCGCCCTCATCATCCTGAACTACCCTGGAAGGAGGACAGATCCCATGCGCACGCCGTTCATCGCAGGCAACTGGAAGATGCACAAGACGGTCGCCGAAGCGTTGGAGACAGTGCGGGCGTTGCGTCCTCAGGTGATGGACATCACCCATGTGGAGGTCGCAGTGTGCCCACCGTTCACCGCGCTCCATCCGGTGGCCGAAGCTCTGCAAGGGAGTCGCATTAAGGTAGGAGCCCAGGATGTCTTCTGGGAGGACGCCGGCGCGTACACGGGTGAGATTTCACCCCTTATGCTTAAAGAGCTGGCCACATATGTGATCATCGGCCACTCTGAACGCCGTCAGTACTTCGGTGAAACCGATGAGACGGTCAACCGCAAGGTAAAGGCGGTCCTCCGTCATGGCCTATATCCCATCATTTGCGTCGGCGAGGTACTGGCCGAACGGGAAGCCGGGCGAACAGAAGAGGTGGTGCGCCGACAGGTGTTGGCCGCGTATCGGGACGTTCCGGCTCAGGATGCCAAACGCACCGTGATCGCGTACGAGCCGGTATGGGCTATTGGCACCGGCCGCGCGGCTACTCCCACAGACGCGAACAGCGTTATCGGGCTGGTGATCCGGGGAGCACTGGCCGACCTCTACGGTGAAGAGATCGCCCAGAGCGTCCGGGTCCAGTATGGCGGGAGTGTGAAACCGGACAACATCGCCGCGTTTATGGAACAGCCGGAGATCGACGGCGCTCTGGTGGGCGGGGCGAGCTTAAACCCTGATGTGTTTGCCGAGATCGTGAAAATGACGGCCCGGGTGGTCGGCTAATCCATCTGTCCCTGCCTTAGGCCGGACCCCTGGGGCGTGGGGTTGCCGTCGAAGACCACCCTACAGGTGACAGGCCCATGTTTGCCGATGTGTTGTACCGGTTGCTGGGAGTGGTGGTCCTGATCCTGGTCCTTTCTCGTCTCAGCGATTGGATTGTCGTGCACTTACAAGGGATCGGGCTTCTGCTTTCCCGGAGCCCACAGGTTGCCACCTTTTTCATGTTTATCCTGCTGGCGCCGGGGATCCTTTTTCACGAGCTCAGTCACTGGCTGATGGCTCGCCTGTTGGGGGCACGTACGTCCGGCTTTCGTGTGTGGCCTCGGCGCACCGGGCGCAGTAAAATCCAGCTGGGTGCCGTTCAGGTGCGAGGTGCCGGGCGTCTGAGCATGGCGCTCATCGGGCTTGCCCCTTTCCTGGTAGGAACGGTAGCGTTGATCTTCCTGGGAGGGTGGTGGCGAACACCCACGGCCGGAATGGCCGATTGGCGTTCCTGGCTTTCTCCCACCGGTTGGGAGCGGGTGCAGGCCTTTTTTACCCACGGGGATTGGCCTTGGCGTTTCTACGCTCTTTGGGTTATTGCGAACTCCATGATGCCCAGTGCGGCCGATCGGGAACCGGTTCGTCCCCTCCTTGTGGGGTTGGTGTTAATAGTGGGCCTCGCTTATTTTGTCGGGGTGATGCCTGCAGTTCCGCCCGCGGTTTATCAGGCCCTGATAGACGTGCTGGACCTCTTGGCTGCTGCGTTTCTGCTAGCTGTGGTAGGCAATACCGGCGTTGCCCTGCTCATCGGAGCGCTGGAGTACCTCCTTGGGTGGCTTCTGGGAACCCGCGTCCACTACGGACGATAAGCGGTACGCCAATCTTCGAGGAACACAGCGCGCACCGCGGTGTAGAGTTCAGGGGAAGCAATTCCCAGAGCGAGCTCTCGGTTAACTTTATGAGAGACAGCGCTGCCGTTCAGGCTGGTTAGCACAACCCACCGTTCCTCTCCGAGGGCTAAAAGCCACACTTTAGCGTGAATGCCCAAGCCGGTGGGGTTGCCCGTGCGCACGACCAGCGGCCACCCCTGTTGAGCAGCCAGGCGATTTACCGCCGCGGCAACGTCGCGGTTAGGGGAGGGCACGTCGGGGTCACCGAAGAAATCGTCCAGCAACACTCGGACGTGGGCACCGCGTGATGCTGCTGCGAAGAGGGCTTGCCAACGGGGGTTGGTGCTCTCGGCCGGGTCGTTGCCTTTTTCTTCCCACCACAGGTTTTCGTATAGACCAAACACTTCCACGCGGTCGCCGGTCTGGGCACGATCGATGAGGCCCAGGAGGCCTGTTGTGCTGTGTAAGGTGGCTTCTGGCGCGGTAAAAAGGGTGAAGGTCATCTGGCCGGTGATGGTTATCGGGGTGGTGAACGTCCAGGGGTAGCCGTTCGGTGGTGGGGTAAAAGTCGGCAACGTCGTGCTTTGATCCTTATCGGTGAGCCACCAGATGTCCCCGAAGGTGGGACGAATGTCGTAAGCGAAGATCTCACGGGCTCGTGTCACGACTGCAGGCGCATTTGTCCGCAGGAAAAACCCGCGTCGTCCTTGACGGTGGGGTCCCCACGTAGACGGGGGGAAGGACTCCGGGCCGAAGTTTTCCGTGCTTATAATCAGCCACCGGTCGTCAACCACAGCGTACTTGGCATGCATGTAACGATATCGTCGCACCGGGGACGAGGTTGGGCCGTTAATAAGTCCTACTGTGGCGCCACGTTGGACCAGCGCGCGCAACAAGGGCAGTGATTCGGACGGCAATCCTCCGACAGGGGCGGCCTCTATCAATAACCGTACCTCCACACCCGCGGTGGCTCGCTGAGCCAGCACTTGGGCAATGGTGGGTGAGGTAAAGGTGTATACCGCCAAGTCGATGCGTTTCTGTGCCTCAGATAGCCATTGGATCAGAAGTTGGTCACCCGTGTCCGGTGTGACGCCCAGAACCACGGTGGCCTCTTCCTGCACGACAAGCGGAGAACGGAATTGCTCCCACGCCCACCCCGGATAACGTACCCGACGGCCGCGACGGAGGTCGGTGGGATCTTGGGCCCAATCGCGTTGGGTGTTGGTGTCCGGAAGGGGAAAAGCAGTTCCCCATTTGCGGTACAGGATCTGGCCCTCCTGGGCAAAGCCGGAGGTAAGGGTGAGGGGAGGACCTTGCCACAAGGGGGGTGGGACGTAAGCGTCTTTGTAGACAACCGCGTCCATGATCCGACCATCCGGTGCGTAAAGGAAGAGCCGGTCCCCGCGGTTGGCCATTCGGAAGGGAGTGCCTTGTGCGTTAGGCACAGTGGGATCGGTGTCGGCACCGTACTCGCACGCGGGGAGGGTTCCGGTGACCTGGCGGAAGGCTAACGCCTCGCGAGCGCACCACACTTCACGGCCGGGGGGCAGAAGTAAAGGCGGTAGGGTAATTGTACGTTCGCCGTCGCCCACCCGCCATTGTGTCAGAGGAAAAGGGCTGCTCCGCATGTTGGTAAGGGCAAAGGCTTCATCCGGTTCATAAGGGAGTATTCCGTCAAACAGAAGGGCGGAGATCACCACCGGAGACTGGGCCATTGCCGACCGATGGGCAAGTATGGGCAACGACAAACGGTACGGAGGGGTAAGTTCGTTTATTGCTACAAAGATGCCAATGACCAGAGGCAAGAGGTATCGTATCATTTCTTCAGCTGTGGTTTTCACCGCATGCTCATCGCGCGTGCGGGTATATCTTAGGAAGCCCGCACGCGCGATGGTGTGCTCTGTCTTTTGGGCAGGTGTTGGGTGTTAGCGGTATTCCTCACGGGGCGGATGAAAGACTTCTACCAGAACAGCGTCCACCGTGGCATGGGCAGCATGTTCCACTCCACCGGGGATGGCATATCCATCACCCGGGCCACATCGTATGTTCTGATCGCCAATGGTAAAGATCACCTCGCCGGAGATCACGTACCCAACCTGGTCGTGGGGGTGGGCATGACGTGGCACGGTGGCTCCGGCCTGGAGGCGAATTTCTAACAACATCAGGCGGTCGGTGAGCCCAAGGGTGCGACGCACCACGCCGGGAAGCATTTCGACCGGGGTCGCCTCTTCCCAACGGGTTACTTTGCCACTCATGGGTGCTTACCCTCCGCGGTGGGCACCGATTCGTACACGTAGCGGAGCCAGCCATGGCGGTCCGGTTTTTCTCCACGCACAATGGCGAAGAATTCTTCTTGCAGGCGTTGCGTGATGGGGCCTCGGCTACCTTTCCCAATAGGAATGCGATCTACCGAACGAATGGGGGTGATTTCGGCTGCTGTGCCGGTGAAAAACAGTTCGTCGGCCACGTAGAGCATGTCCCGGCTAATGGGCTGTTCGTACACCTCATATCCCAGGTCATGAGCAAGCGTCATCACACTGTCACGGGTAATGCCCGGTAGAATGGACTGATATGCCGGTGGGGTGTACAGCTTGCCGTCCTTCACCAGGAAGATGTTCTCACCGCTGCCTTCGGCCACATAACCGTGGACATCTAACACAATCGCTTCGTGGTAACCCAGGTCATGGGCCTCCATGGCCGTGAACTGAGAGTTCACGTACTGGCCGCCGATTTTGGCCACTGAGGCTGCCGTGTTCGGGGCAAAGCGTCGCCAAGAGCTGACCATCACATCTACACCCTGGGCCAGGGCCTCCTCGCCCAGGTAGGTTCCCCAGGGTACGGTGCCTATAATCACATGGACCGGACAACCTCGCCCGTCCAGGCCCAGGCGATCGTATCCTCGGAAAGCCAGCGGTCGGATGTAGCAGGAATCCAGGTTGTTTTTGGCGATGGTTGTCAGTACAGCCTGCTCCAGCTCTTCCAGCGAATAGGGAAGCTCGATGCGCATGATGCGGGCGCTGTTGATAAACCGTACCATGTGTTCATGGAGGCGAAACACGGCCGGCCCACGCGGCGTTGCGTAGGCGCGGATACCTTCAAAAACGCTGGAACCATAGTGCAGCGCGTGGGCAAACACGTGAACTTTCGCATCATCCCAGGGGACAAATTCACCATCCATCCACATCCAGTCCGCTCGCATTGGCATGATGACGTCCCTCCTTTGCGCGTGGGGTTTCGGGGCTCTTATATCGATGCGGGTTCATTATGGTGCAGGATAGGATTTTAAGCAACCTGGGAGCGCTCCAAAACGTACCATGTTGGCCTTTCGCCGGCCGCGACCTGTGGAGGTTTAAGGTAAGGGTTGGAGATGCCAGGAACGTCGTGGGCGATGCCACAGAAAATGTACCGCGTGGCCGAGGGCAACGAGCACGACCGGTAGAGCACCCCATGCAGCCGCTTGCATTGTCCACATGCCCCGCCATGGACTGGGCCACAGGCCGGTTAAGGGAAGTAGGCTGAGCTCCATCGCCAGCACCGAGAGGGTCCATCCCCACAGCCAGTTTCGTTGTTTAAGTTGCCAGACTTCGTCCGCGGCCATTACCAGGCCAAGGGTCACAAAACCCAGCAACAGCCAGTGGAGGTATGGGATGCGCAACGCGTTCGCCTCAGCCCAGCGTGCCAGCGCGGGCACACTGACCCCGATTTCCCCAACGGCTTTCAAGGCTAGAAAAGCCAAGGGCACCCGCCACAACGGGCTTACCTGGGGCACCAGAACTGTGAGGTGCAGCAGCAAGCCGAGACCGACCATGATACCCGCGATCCCGGCCAGGTAACGCCAGGTCGGTGGGGTGAGTTCAAGGGGTACGCCCAGGAGAAACGTCAAAGGCAAGCCGACCAGCACGCTCCAGGTGGCCCATTGGGCCCTTCGGGTTTGTGAGATTTCTGCCGGCAACAGCGCGTACAAGACACCCAACAGTGCCAGGACGAACCAGCCATCAGAGAAGGCGATCAGGAATAGGTGCACCAGCGCGTTCTCCCAGAACGGGTCTGTAACCTTCATGGCGACCAGTAACGCCCGCCCCCACGCGCCCAGAGACGCCAGCACCATGAACACCAGCGAGGCATCCCACAGGCGAACCCAGAGAGGACGTGAAATACCGCGGGTGAGGCGCAGGTAGTGGAGGATGAAAGCGTACCATACCAGCATGTTCAGGGCTGCCACAATGGTTGCCACAGGAATACGTGCATTTCCTATCCGCACGGGGCTATAACCGAAGAGTAAAAAGGGCACGTAGGCCAACAAGCCTCCCGCCACCGCGATGCCGGCAAATCGGACAAACAACGGCCCCACGCGTCCTGTGTGGCGTGCCAGTAGAGTGCCTATCAGTAGCATCAGGGCAGGAGTGGCCCAGCCGAAGTACATGAGGTGAGAGTGTGCATGCCGGATATTTACCGGTTGGAGACCTGCCAAGGGAAAACCCAGCAGGCCCCACCGGAAGAGGGCTCCTGTTCCTCCGGCAATGGTAAAGGCTATCAGGGCGGCTGTCCATGCCTTGGGTATGCCTTCTTGTTTCATGGAGTCCCTTACCATGTCCTGTACGTGATCGCCTGCCACAATTCTATGCCAAATTGCTCTTCTGTCATACCGTACGCACGCGCGGCTTCCCGCACTCGTTCAAAGCGTGCCAGCGGACATCCTACACACATCATGCGGTAACGCCAGAACACTCGCGCCGCCTCAGGCCACCGGGTGAGCAAATCGGCTACGGTTGTGTCCAGAATGGCTTGCACGTCCAGCAAGGAATCGCTTTGCCATTTCACCGAGACGACCTCGCCTGTGTGTCCCATGCCCCGCCCACCTACGTGACCTCATTGTACGTCGCGTCGGTTCAAGGTGTCTTTGCGGTTGCGCAAAGAGTGAGAAGATAATACCAGATGTTACGCCCCACGACGCGTGATGTTCAGGGGTCTATCGGTGTGGGAGGAAGATGTCATGTCTCAGGGCGCGGAAGGGCGTATTCAGCGCTTGCCGCCGGAGGTCACGCGGCGCATCGCCGCCGGTGAGGTGGTGGAACGGCCGGCCTCTGTCGTGAAAGAGCTGATCGAAAACGCCCTTGATGCCGGAGCTACGGCCATTGAGGTAGAGATCCGCGAGGGTGGTTTGCGCTGGATCCGGGTGGCGGACAACGGTTCCGGACTGGCACGGGAGGAGGTGCCCCTGGCGTTTGAGCGATTCGCTACCAGTAAAATCCGCTCGGTAGAGGATTTGGCTCGTCTGCACACGCTGGGATTTCGAGGCGAGGCCCTACCGGCCATCGCCGCGGTAGCCACCGTGGAGATGTTGACCCGGCCGGAAGGCGCGCTGGAGGGCACACGCGCGGTTATCGGCCCGGGACAGTCATTGACCCTTGCCCCGGCCGCCGCGCCGGTGGGGACCCAGGTGGTCGTCCGAGACCTGTTCGCCGATCTGCCCGCCCGTCGAAAGTTCCTCAAGTCCCCTCTGCGGGAAGCGGAGCTGGTGCATCAAACGGTGGTTCGTTACAGCGTGGCGTATCCGGAGGTCGCCTTTCGACTGATCGTTAACGGGCGTCCGGTCCTTGTCTTGCCACCGGCGTCCCCCGTGCAGCGTATTGGGCAGGTTTTGGGGCGAGATGTGGCGGATCACCTGCTGGAGATCTCTTGGGAAGCGGTGGACCTGCGCGTGCACGGTTGGATATCCTCGCCACAGGTCAGCCGGGCCACCCGCCAGGCCCAGTTCTTCACCGTCAACCGACGGCCAGTGCGTTCCGGCTTGCTGGCCGTGATGCTAGAACGTCCATACGCGGGACGACTACCTGCGGGCAGAAAGCCGGTAGCCGTAGTGGAGATAACGGTGGATCCTCGATGGGTGGATGTTAACGTTCACCCGCGTAAGGTAGAGGTTCGGTTTGCTCAGGAGCGCAGCGTGTATTGGGCCCTCACCCAGGCGGTACAACACGCCCTTGCCCCTTTCCCCGCACTGGAGAATGAGGCTCCCTTGTGGGAAACAGCGTTTCCTTCTGGAAGTGTGTCGCTTCCGGTGTCACAGGTGGCCGAACCGGTAAACACTTATCGTACTGCGCCGCGCGTGTTGGGTCAGTTCCGGCGCAGTTACATCCTGGCGGAAAGTGAAGAAGGGTTGTTGCTGATCGACCAGCACGCGGCTCATGAGCAAGTGCTGTTTGAGCGTTTGCAAGCAGAGGAGGGACGAGGACATCTTTTCTCCCCTCCGGTCATCGTGCACGTTACGCCGCGAGAAGCCGATCACCTTACCGAAGCGTTGTCCTACCTGGGCCCCTTGGGTCTGGATGTGGAACCCTTTGGCGCCCGTGCTTTTGCCGTGCGCGCGGTGCCCCAACCGATCGCGGAAGCCGTGCCGGACCTGCATCGGGCCGACACCTTACAGGCGTTGCTGGAAGCCTTGCTGGACGAAGTGCGCCGGTATGGTCACGCGTCCCCAGACGCCTTGGGAGAGCGATTGATTGCCCGAATGGCGTGCTTCGCTGCGGTAAAGGCCGGGGATCCACTGACGCTGGAACAGCAAGAGGCGCTGGTTCGTTCCCTGTGGGAAGCATGGTCACCGGCCACTTGTCCTCATGGACGGCCGGCCTATGTGGTGCTCAGCGAGGAGGAGTTAGCACGGCGGTTTCAGCGCCGATAGGAGCCTCCTGCGCGGTTAATCACCGCCGGGTGGTGTCACGTTTACCGGGCCAAAGGGGATGAACTGTCGGAAGGAGACCCGGTACTGTTCTACAAAGGGCAGTGGTGAACCTGCCCAGCCTCCTACGAGGATTAAATCCCCTCCGATTGCCGCGCCCCCCATATGGCGCCAGTTTGGACCGTAAGGCGTGGTTATTCTGGCCCATGTGCCGGTATTGGGGTCGTACCGTTCAGCACCGTCGACCACCACGGCGATGCCCCCACCGACCACGTAAATGTTTTGGTTCAGCGCGGTGGCCCAGCCTCCCCCTCGCGGGGTGAGCATGGCCGGCAAAGGGCTCCAGGGGTGTAGGCCCCGGGAGAGCGCCTCGGGATTGAAAGCCCACACTTCCGCCAGGTCCGTTTGGCCGTCAAAGCCACCGATAAGGTAAATGGCGTTCTCCGTGGTCACCGCGGCGGCAAACGCTCGTCGGCCGGGCAAAGGGGGCAACGACGTCCAACGGCCGCTTTTCGGGTCAAACGCGTACACGGTTGCCAGATACTGTTCGCCATCCCACCCGCCGAACACGTAGACCTGGCCCTGCCACACCGCCAGCGCGTATCCGGCCAGCGGATGGGGCAAACGGCCCCCGTCCTGCCATCGGTCTTCTACCGGATCGTAGACTTGAATGCGATCCGTGGGTTGTAATGTGTCATCGGTGCCGCCAAAGATGTAGATCCTATCGTCCAGCACAGCGGCCTGGACATTGCTGACAGCCGTCGGCAGGGGAGCGATGGCGTCCCATACACCGCGAGCAGGGTCCAGGACGGCAGCGCTGGGCAGGACACCGTTGGCCCCTTCGCCCCCGAAGACAAATACCTTGCCCTGCCAGACCGCGACTGCCATGCGACTTCGTGGGGTGGTCATGGGTGTTAGGGGAGCCCACCGCGGCGCGTCTCGGCGAAGAGGAAGGCCCGCGTTGGGTCGGCCTAGGTCTGTGAAGGTGCTATCCCGGGCACGTATTACCCGACTGCCCGCCCACACAGGCCAGAGGGCAAGCCACAGCACGCTGAGGAGGCCAAGGAGGGCACTTAGAAGGAGGATTTTACCCAGATAGGGAGTTCCTACCGGCATTTCCGAGAGCTCAAGGGAAGGCTGTGCGCTGGGAGGGGTGGGCTCCATGCCCGGAAGGGTGATGTAGCCCTCTCGCAGGCCGACCATGATGGCCTCAGAACGGTTGGTTACCCCCAGCTTGGCATATATGTTGCGCAGGTGGACCTTTACCGTATTGGGACTAATGTAGAGGGCACGCGCGATCTCCTGGTTCGTGGCACCTGTGGCCAGGAGGTTCAGGATCTCCTTTTCCCGTTCACTCAGAGGCTGTGAGGTGTGAGGAGAGGTCACGGCTGCCATCCGCTACTCTGCCAGCCGCTCCAGTCATCCGGGAAGGATTTCCACGTCCCTTCCTCGTCGATGGTCCAGGTGGGGTCTTCCTCCCAACCGGCCATGTCTTCGGCCCAGAAGATCACCTCGGTGAGTTCCATGCGGCCGGCCTCGTGGAGGGCGAGACCGGCGGAAAAGCGCACCCGGCGTACAGGGTCCTCCTGGAGCATGGCGAACAATCGTTGACATACCCGTTCCGGTACCGGCCGGCTCGCTTGTCGGCAGGCACGCACGATGCCCGTGGTCGCCATGTCGCGCACGTCCACTTCCGGATGAGAAAGACATGTTTCCAGGAGTTGAAGCCCTTTGGTCGCTCCAGAGCTGCCGGTAATGTCCACCACGGCCTCCACCACTTCGGCCAGTGGCGTTTCTCCCCGCAGGTCAGTGTTCGGATCCAGCAGTTCGGCAAGAAAGTCAAGGGTAGCAGGTTCGCCAATCCGGGTGAGGGCTGTGAGAAGGGCCTCTTCCATGATGCGTTGGACTCGACCTCCGGCGCTTAACACAACCCGATACAGGGCCAGCAGGGCAGGCACATCTTTCTCGTTCAAGGTGATGTCAAAGCGCACTTGTTGCGCCCACTGGAATTGCTGTTCCTCACTGGCATGTGGCCACTCTGCCACCATACGTTGCACATCCATGTGAGCCCCCCATCGCTCCGCCTCGCACGGTCCAGGAGGAGGACGGTTGCGTCCACAGGCCGGTTCCCAAAGTCACATGAAGAGCATGACCTCCCCACATGGTGTGTTTTGAGGGGCGGTCTTTAACAAACAACAGCGCGTGTTAGGCCTTTCTTAATCTCCCCCTGGTGTCCTGCGCGGGGCTTGAATGATGGTACCCTGCCGGCACGGCATAGGCCTACCGATCAGGATGGCCCATTATACTCAGCCCGTTGTTGAAAAGCCAAATTTTGCCAACATGGAAAATGGAGAGCCTTCGGAAATCCCCGTGCTTCAATATAACCGTGATGGGAGATGGGGACGTGATTTTGTAGGCTACGAGCTGAGGATATGCCGGGCAATGACCAGGCGTTGAATCTGGTTGGTGCCTTCGTAGATTTGCATCAGTTTAGCATCGCGCATGTATTTTTCGACCATAAACTCGCGCGTGTACCCATACCCCCCGAGGATTTGGACGGCGTCTGTGGTCACCTGCATGGCGATATCGGTAGCGTAGGCTTTGGCGATGGCAGAGGCCAGCGTGCTGGGGTGACCCTGGTCCCACAGCCAGGCGGCCTTCCAGACGGCCAGCCGTGCTGTTTCGATTTTAATCGCCATGTCGGCCAGCATGAACTGGATGGCCTGAAACTGGGCGATGGGTTGGCCAAACTGGTGGCGTTCCAGCGCGTAGCGACGGGCATCGTCAAACGCGGCCTGAGCCAGGCCCACAGCGGAGGCCGCTATCCCGGGCCGGGAGGCGTCCAGGGTGCGCATCGCGATGCGCCACCCTTCGCCCTCTTCCCCCAGGCGGTTTTCTACGGGGACACGGACGTTCTCGAAGACCACTTGGGCTGTGTCCGAGGCCCGCTGTCCCATCTTGTGTTCCACCTTGCCGATGACAATACCGGGTGTGTCTCGGGGCACGACGAACGCGGTGATGCCACGATGACGGCGTTCTGGAGCGACCGTGGCGAAAACAACGTAGTATGAAGCCACGCTGCCGTTGGTGATAAACTGTTTGGTGCCGTTGAGGATGTACTCATCCCCGTCCCGTACGGCGCGCGTGCGCAGGCTGGCGGCATCGGAGCCGGCTTCGGGTTCGGTCAGGCAAAAGGCCCCCATAATGGGTTTCTCCACAAAGGGGGGTAAGAAGCGGCGTTTTTGTTCGTCCGTGCCTGCCAGGATAATCGGGGTGAGGAAGAGGTCGTTGGCCATCATGGCGGTACCCATGCCTGCACAGCCGTAAAACAGTTCCTCGGCGATGAGGCATTCGGTGAGCTTGTCCGCGCCCACGCCGCCATATTCTTCGGGGATGATGCTGTTCATAAGACCCAGCGCGTGGGCCTTTTCAATCACAGGCCAGGGGAAGGATTCGGTCTCATCGTAGTGCCGGGCTACTGGTCGCATTTCGTTCAGGGCGAACTCGCGTGCCAGGCGGCGTACGGCTTCCTGCTCTTCGGTCAGTCGAAAGTCCACCATTGTGGTTCCCCTCCTCGCCGGCCGTAATGGACAGTGGGCTGGACGGGCATGACCACCGTGTCACCCCATCCAGCCCCACCCTTTACCACCCTACTTTACCTAAACGCGGGTGTGTTGTCGGCTCGTTCAGAGGGGGTTTACCGAGCGCGGGTGAGCTTGCGCCGGGAAGACGGCCGGGCAAGGCCCATCGCGTTACAGGCGAGGACGGCCGTAAAGATACCAGTGTTCCTCGCGAGAGAAGTCTTCAGGGGCGAAGTCCTTCAGGGAGAAATTCCCCGATTGCCATCGGGATCGGAGAAATTGGTCAAGCTCTTCCAGCATGTGCACCTGGTCAGGGTCCAGCTCAATGCCTAGGCGTCGGGCTTCGTTGAGTAGGGTCGTCAGCCGCAACCGGTTGTGTACCTCGGCGGGATAGTCCATCACCTTGTCCGGGTTGTCGCGGAGCTCGTCGAGGTACCACTTCCAGGAGTTCAGGTAGCTGCGGAATTCTCGGCGTAGTCGTTCGGCAACCTGCTGTCGCCGGTATCGGATGGCTTCCTCGTAGGCAGCACGTGCTTTGTCAAGGCGAGCTTGTTCCTCGGAGGTGAGGGCATCCCGGTGACGTTCCAGGTAGTTGAGTCGTTCCACCAGCCCGCCCAGGCTCATTTTGGGCAGCTCGTCCCCCCACGGGGTGTGGACGACCAGCTGACGGAACAATTCCTGGCGGGCAAAGTAATCGGAAAGTTCTGATACCATCTGCTCTACAGCCAGCAAAGTGCGGAGGAGTTGACGGCGTTTTTCCTCGGACATGGACCGTTCCCTCCTTGGGTATTAGGGTGCCGGTGTCGCCCGGCGGGGTGTGTTGAAACCGTCGGGCAGGGGAGATGCCGGCAGTTCATGGGCTTATAGTGCGGGTTCTTTGTGGGTTATTGTACCCCGACCACAAGTTGCCGGACAACAAGGATAAACGGGCCGGGAGGAACCGGTGAGGGATGGGATTAGGGTGGGGAGGGTGCTTCCAGAACGGGCATTTGGACTACCCGCAGGCGGACAGGACGGCCTAACGATTGGGCCAACCGATCGCGTAGGGCATTCACCTGAGTTTGGGTGAGGGGCGCAGAGGTCTCCACGTAAAGCACGATGTGAATGGCCTCGTCCGTTTCGTACCACTCGGTGTCCTTGAGTGTTACTTCTGGCCAGGCGGTCAGGCTGGCGTGTACCGCGCGGTACACCGCGGCTTGCACCCGAGCGTGGGCAATGTCCCGCTGGGTGAGCCAGGCCAGGGGGACTCCCACGAAGATGAGCAGAAGCAGGAGGCCTACGACCCCTTGCCAGAAAACTTGCAGCCGGGTCCGTGACCATAGGCGGGGTCGGAAGCCCAGGAGCAGGAAGATCAGGCCACCCCCTCCGGTAATGGAGACGGTGTTGGCGGCATAAAGCAGGGCCGCGCCGGCCGCGACTTGCCACTCTTGCAGGGCCAGCGCGATGCCGACCACGCTCAGGGGTGGGACAAGGGAAACCGCGATGGCCACACCGGCCAACGCTTCCTGGACTCCCTTGCGGCTGGCCGTATATCCCCCCGCGATGCCGGAAGCAAGGGCGACGCTGAGGTCCAGGAGGGTTGGTTGACTGCGGGCTGTGATCTCCCCGGTGAGGGTGGCCAGTGGATCGAGCCAGGCCGTTAGGGCGCTGATGACAAGCACCAGCAGGCCACCTTCCAGACTTCGTTCCAGTGCGCGTCGTACCAAGCGAGCGTCCCCCATGACGATGCCCAGTCCGACGGCCAGGAGGGCGCTCATCAAGGGGGCGACCAGCATGGCACCGATCACCACCGCGGGACTGTTTAACAGCAGGCCCAGGGCGGCTAGAAAGGCGGCCAGGCCCATGCGCAGCCGAAAATCACCACTGGCGAGGGTGCTTTCCCGCAGGTGACGGTACACCTCGGCCCGTTCCTCTGGGGTCAGTTTGGGGAGGCGCGCGTCTACCCCGGCAAATACCCGACGTATCCAGGTACGGCGTCGCGGGGCGCGTCGTTTGGCAATGCCGAGGGGGCGGTCCAGGGTGGCTGCCAGGCGGCGCGGTACATCGCCCATTCGTACTCGGCGCCATATGCTTTCCTCCGTGGCACCGATCAGGACGAGGTCATGAGTCGTCGCGGCGGTGACAATACCCTGGATGACGCCCGGTGCTTCCACGGCGTGTACGGTAACATAGGGCGCGTTGACCAGATCCCCCAGCATGGCCGCCCATTGTTCCGGAGTAGGTGGGCTTTCCCCTGGTCGGTAGACCCTGAGAAACGTCAGCGTGCTTTGATAGACTTGACCTAGCGCATGGGCAACCCGTGCGGCGAGGATCACGTTTGGGCCACCGGCGGTGGGGATGAGTATTCGGCGGGGCCCGGGGGAGGGCAGACGTCCCCGCACTACCAGCACATCACAAATGGGATCGTCCAAGAGGAGGTCGAGCACATCTCCCAGCGAGGCCTGACGCCTTGTGGGAGTGTCGCCTGACCATCGCAGGAGGAGCAAGGCCGGGGTGTGGACGCGAATTATCTCTCGTAGGGCTTCGCCGACCGAAACGCCGGACACAATTTGGGTAGAGGCCTGGATCCCTGTCTCCTGAGCAAGCTCTTCCACGGCTGTCAGTAGGCGGGCGGCTTCGGTCCGTTCCCGATGCCAGGCCGCGCTCGGATCGATCGCGTGGACGAACAACACCGGTCGAGATTCGACGCGTGCCAGGGCATTCCACAGGGGGTGTAGAATTTGTGCGTCCTCCAGGGTGGCGACCGGCACCAGGATGGGTGCACCTTCAGCCATTTGTTTCCCTCACCAGGAGTGCGTCCAGGGCTTCCAGGTCCACGCAGCGGGTGGCCTGAACTCTTCGCCGTTTGGGGAGGATGCGGGGCACACTCAGCAGGCCAACGATTTGGCCGCGCAGTCGCGCGCGGGCCGCGGCCCCACGCCAGGCTCGCAGCGCGTCCCTTGCGATGCGCCATTGAGCGATGACAACAGGACGCCAGTAACGGCGCAATAGAGGTCCTGGCATGTTCTTGGCAATGACCCAAATGGTGTTGCGGCCGGTGTAAAAGCTGGCTAAAGGCCCACCACCGGTGGCGGACAGGTGATGGTACACCCGCGCGTCAGGGGCGAAGACCGTCCCCCACCCGCGCAGTTGCATGCGCCAGGCCAGGTCTACGTCCTCTAAGTACATGAACAGCGCTTCGTCGAATCCACCCAGCTCGTCCCACACCTTTCGGCGGTAAGCAACTGCGCCGCCACACCCGCCGAACACCACGCGTTGATGGTCATATTGCCCTCGGTCCACTTCCCATACGCCACGGTTCCGGGGTATACCGTCGATACCCATCATGTCCCCTGCGCTGTGGAGCACATTGCGGCGGTCAAAGAGCAGCATCTTGCTGGCAGCTGCCCCTGCCCAAGGATGCGCCTCCAGTGCCGCGACCAGCGCGGCCACCCATTCCGGTTCCACTTCGGTGTCGTTGTTGAGCAACGCCAAGATCTCCCCGCGGGCGATGGACGCGCCCCGGTTGCACGCGGCGGCCAGGCCCCGGTTTTGGCCCATGGTCACCACGCGCACGTTGGGGAAGTGGGTGCGCACAAAGGTTACCGACCCGTCGGTCGATCCGTCATCGACAAGGATAATTTCCAGACGATCGCGCGGGTAGGTTTGGTGCATCAGGGCATTTAAGCAGGTTGGCAAAAAGCGGATGCCGTTGTAATTAGGAATGATGACCGATACGGGCGGTTGGGCGGTCATGGTTCTGACATGGCGAGTGCGTTCTCACGGGTGAAGTAGGCCATCAGGGCTTCTCGCCAGGGGCGGAGGGTAATGCCCAGGCGAGGTCCTATGGTGTTGCGCAGGACCGCGTGCCGGGGCGGAGTGGCCCGTCGCGGCCATTGGTGGTGCTGGATGGGGATGACCGGGATGTGTCCCTGGCCGGCAAGCTCCAGCACGGCCCGCGCGTATTCGTATCGTGAGCAATATCCTGTGTTCACAAAGTGATACACGCCGTAATGTCGAGTTTCGATCAAGTGGGCGATAGCTTGGGCCAGGTCCAGCGCATACGTGGGGTTGCCGAACTCATCGGCCACCACGCGCAAACGCCCCCACCGCGCGGCCGCCGCGAGGATTTTGGTGATGAAGTTGTTCCCCTTGTGGAAGTAAAGCCAGGCAGTTCGCACAATGTAATGCCGCGGCCACAGGGTTCGCACCAGATGTTCCCCGGCCCACTTGGAACGGGCATACGTGTTTACCGGGCCGGTGGCGTCAAATTCGGTGTACACCCGCCCTGGATCGCCGGGAAAGACCTCGTTGGTGCTGACGTGCACTAAGTCCGCGTTGGCCGCTCGTGCGGCCAGGGCAAGGTTTTGCGCGCCCCACGCGTTCACCGCAAAGGCCGCTTCCGGTTGGTCCTCCGCGGCGTCCACGTGCGTCCAGGCTGCCGCGTTGATGATCACGTCTGGGCGCAGCCCGGCAATGTGTGGGATCACCTGTGGGTCTGTGATATCCCCTTCCTCGCGGGCAAGCGCGATGACCTCATGCACGGGGTGTAACACCTCTTGTAACGCGCGGCCCAGCTGGCCGCGAGCGCCGGTTATCACCACGCGCATGATCCCCTCCGATGACGTGCGTTCTGTTGGGTCGTCCGCCCTGCGTGGGTGACTCTGGCAGGAGGATATCTCTAACAAAGAGCTACGTTCCACCCGCCAAGCCGATTGTAACCCAACCGCTGCCCATGTGAAAAGCCCGTTGGGCTCCGTTTTCCCGGGCGGTGTGGGGGGCAGATATTTGCTCTTCCCCTTGGACCTGTGGTATACCCATCCACACCCCCGCGCTCCACCGGGCAACGCAGCCCTCCGCCTCACCGCGCGTGGCATGACGCGTTGTTCCCGCTGGCCGTCACATCGAGGTCGGTGATGTGTAGCAACCGGTCAAATGAGTAGGGTAGACGTGTCCTTTGTGGACAGGATGAACAGCGTGGCGACACCATGACGGCAGGAGGAGGTGCACACATGCGGGTGAACGGGGAGACCACCACACGTCGACGGATGCGGTCGGATATTATTAAGCGCGGCTTTGAGCGGGCGCCCCACCGCAGCTTGTTGCGGGCAACCGGAGTTATCCAGAGCGACGAGGACTTCGATAAACCTTTTATCGCCATCGTGAACTCTTATGTGGACATCGTGCCGGGACACGTGCACTTGCAGGAGTTTGGGGAAGTGGTCCGTCAGGCCGTGCGGGAGGCCGGTGGTGTACCCTTTATGTTCAACACCATCGGGGTGGATGATGGTATCGCTATGGGGCATTTTGGCATGAAATACTCCCTCCCCAGCCGGGAGCTGATCGCGGATTCGGTGGAGACGATGATCAACGCGCATTTCTTTGATGCCATGATCTGTATCCCCAATTGCGATAAAATTACGCCGGGCATGCTGATGGCCGCGGTGCGGGTGAACATACCCACGATTTTCATTTCCGGTGGTCCCATGGCCGCAGGGCGCATGCCGGACGGTCGGGTCGTGGACTTGATCAGCGTCTTCGAGGGGGTTGGGGCGTATAAGGCCGGCCGGATCGACGACAACGAGCTGGCCCTTCTGGAGCGGGTGGCATGTCCGGGGTGTGGGTCCTGTTCAGGGCTCTTTACCGCGAACAGTATGAACTCTATCTGTGAAGCGTTGGGCATCGCGTTGCCGGGTAACGGCACCGTGCTGGCCACGGACCCGCGGCGGAAAGAGCTGGCAAAACAGGCAGCACGACAGATCCTGTACCTGTGGGAGAACGACATTCGCCCGCGGGACATCATCACCGAAAAGGCACTGGATAACGCCTTCGCTCTGGACATGGCCATGGGCGGTTCGACGAACACGATCCTGCACCTTATGGCCATCGCACACGAGGCGGGCATTGATTATCCCCTCCGTCGCATTGACGAAATTAGCCGACGGACACCGAACCTCTGCCGGATTGCGCCCTCTTCCCCCTACCACATGGAGGACCTGGACCGGGCAGGGGGCATCAGCGCGGTTCTCTGGGAGTTGGCCAAAAAGTCCGGGTCCCTCCACCTGGACACCCTGACCGTCACAGGCCGCACATTAGGGGAGAACATTTACGGTCACGATACCCGTGACCCCGATGTGGTACGTCCTCTGGAGAACGCTTACAGCCCGGATGGAGGCCTGGCAATCCTTTTTGGCAACCTGGCTCCGGAGGGGGCGGTGGTGAAAACCGCCGGGGTCTCGCCCAAAATGATGGTCCACCGGGGGCCGGCGATTGTGTTCAACTCCCAGGAAGAGGCGGTGGAGGGTATCCTCAACGGCAAGGTGAAGCCAGGTCACGTGGTGGTCATCCGTTACGAGGGGCCCAAAGGGGGGCCTGGAATGCAGGAGATGCTCGCACCCACGTCCCAGATCATGGGGATGGGCCTAGGTGAGTCGGTTGCCCTTATTACCGACGGCCGTTTCAGCGGAGGCACCCGCGGCGCGTGTGTGGGCCATGTGAGTCCTGAAGCCGCTGCCGGAGGTCCCATTGCGTTGGTGGAAGATGGCGATATAATTGTGATCGACATCCCGAACCGGCGCCTGGACGTCATGCTTTCAGAGAGCGAGCTGGCCGAGCGACGACGGCGCTGGCGACCGGTGACCCGGGATAACCTGCCGCCCTATCTCCGCCGGTACGCGCGCATGGCCACCTCGGCCAGTCAAGGGGCTATTCTGCGATGGGAATAACTTCCCTGTGGCAACGGGTATTGCACAAGATATGGAAGTGGTGGCCGAGGCGGGGTGGGCCCTATGATCGACGGCCTTCCCCGCCTCGTTTGGTGTTGCGAGAACGGGTATTCGATGTCCGGATCGGCCCCCAATATCGTCGCGGGGTCTTCATTGACGTGCAAAACCTCTATTGGGGCATGCGATCCTTTCACCCCCAGGCATGGATTGATTACTGGCAATTGCAGCACTTCCTCCGCCAGGATGGGGCAACGGTAACCCTGAGCGCGTTTACGTACTACGACCCGGACAATAAATCGCAAGTGGATTTCATCCACGCCTTGAGCCTGATGGGATATCGGGTGGTCGCCCGCCCGCTGCGCCGCCTGGCCAGCGGCGCAGTAAAGGGGGACATCGACTTGGAGTTGGCCCTGGCCGTGCTGGACGAGGCTCCCTACCTGGACGAGATTGTGCTGGTCACCGGCGATGGTGATTTCGTTCCCCTGGTGAACCGGTTGGTCCAGCAGGGGAAGCTGGTGAAGGTGATTGGGCCCGATAAAGTGACCGCACCGGAGTTGATTTGGGCGTGCCACGAGTTCATCAACCTCTCCCAGATCGAAGGAGTGGTCATGGTGGGCGAGAAAACCAAATCCGCGGCCTCCCCTCCCGCTACCGACAATGAGGGGGACAAGGACACGGAAACGTAACGCGCCGTGCTGAAGAAAGAAAGCGTTCGGAAATCGAGGATCCTCGCGTCCTCACCCTTCCCCATCGCCTCCCTTTCGGCGATATATCAGGAAGCGTTCCACCTGAGTTTCCAGGATGTACGTCCGCTGCAACCAGCGTGCCAGGGCAGGGAAGTAACGCAATTGAGCGCGCGAATCTTCTCGCTCCACCGCAGTGACGTCCTGGGTAGCCACCACGATGTAGCGCGGGGGGCTCCGGCGGAGGGCCTGAAGGGCTTCCTGTTGCCAACGTGGTGTCCACGGGTTGGCCACGTCGATGCTCAGGGGGAGGTCGTAAATGAACCGAGTGGCGGGCCTGCGTTCGGCAAAAAGATAGATGGCCGGTTCAAACCCCCACACCCAAATGTGGTCCTGCGCTCGCGAGCGCTTGCTCAGAAATTGCGCTACTTCCCAGTCCCCTTGTAAGGAGAAGTGCCCTCGCCCGTACGTGCCGTAAGCGGGAAAGGCGCGTTCTAAAGGAGCGCCCTGGAGCAGTACTTTTAAGGTGGCCGGCAGTTCGGAGGGCAGGTACAGGAACGCTATGCCAAACATGCCCACCATGAAGACGCTGGCCATGTAGGGGGATAGGCGAGAGCGCAGTTCCCACCAGCCCCAGAGCGCTAAGCCCGCCAGGGCTGGGAGGAGATAAACCCAGTGGTAAGCCCAGTACCGGCCTTGAAGGTGCACACTTAACAACCCACTGATTCCCAGCGCCAGCAGGGCCTGCCCCTTCCGAGTCGACCTGGCTGTAGGTATCGCGAGAAGCGCCAGAAGGGTGGGCAACAGCCGTTCGTTCTTAAGCAGCCATCGGTTAGCCCAGACGAGGTTAACCCACCGACTGGGGTGGGGGGTCTGTTGGTACGGTGCGGCCAGAAATCCGAGGATTTCCAGGTACGGGGTCAGGCTACCTGTGCTGTACAGCCACCCAAACCAGAGCCCTGTACTGACCATCACACCTACAGCCCAGATGAACCACTGCCGCGGAGACCGCCAAGGAGGGCGACACAGGACCAGGGCCAGCGCGCCCGTCACCAGCGCGGTAGGTTTAAACCCTCCTGCCACCCCTAAGAGTACACCGGCCAGAAAAGGGCGCGGCCAGCGCGGTGCAGGCGCGATGACCCACACCAGGATGGCGGCCAAGATCAGGGGGAGGGCAAAACCTTCGGGTTGGGCAGTATTCCAGTAGTTCAAGTTCAGGTAAAGCCATTCCCAGAGGAGCGCGGCGCTCCACCGTATGGCCCGCTCGAAGGGTAACGCCGTGTACAACAGGACACTCGTGGCCCAGACGGCCAGCACATCTAAAACGCGTACGGCCAACCAGGGAGGGCCTGGAAAATCGATGAAGGCCCGTACGGCGAGGTACGTAAGGGGACCTTTAACGTCCCAGCAGTCCCGGTAAAGGGCCTTGCCGGCAGCCAACAACTGCGCGCACGTCACAAACGCGGCCTGATCCCGTCCGGGGGGATATATCAGGTGTCCCAGGGGAAGCAAGACCACGGCCAGGACAAGGACAAACGTCCCTTGCTTCAGCGCGCGCTCTGGAAGGTGAAGGTGACGTCCCATCTCTTTTGGCCCTCCAGGTTAGGTCGGATGAAAGCGATGCCCCGCAGTGACGTTATGAGAGTAGTGGTGGCAGGGTTGCTGAAAATCTATAATAACCTATACACTCTTGATGCGCTACTGTGCGGACACCGTACGACGTTTCTTGATGGACCGATGGGGGTGAGGACACTTTGGTTGTTTGACGTCATTGTGTGTATCATGCGAGCGGCGCGTGTCGTGATGGTTACGGTGATCAACGTGGGCCCCGATGTAGGCATCCTCCAGTGCTGAGGATAGGGTCGGCAGGCCGGTGCGCTCAGGGGGCCACATGTTCCCCGGTGCACGCGGTGTGGGAATTCCCTGAACGCGGTATGGCAGTTTCATCCTATCTGCCCACAAGGGGGATAAGGTCGTGGTACGCCGGATGGGAAAGTACCTGCTGGTCCTCGAACCCTTCATTGTAGGGCCGGCCGTCCTTGCTGCCACGTTCTTTAACCGGGAATTTTTGCCTGTTTTGGGGGTGGCATTGGCCTTTTGGGGCCTGCGTTATCTGGTACAGGGGCGGTTCAGCGTGCGTACCCCGCTGGACATACCGTTGGTGTTTTTGGGGTTGATGATGCCCGTAGCGTGGGCAATTTCTGTTCGTCCCGAGGTGACCCGGGTGCAGGTGTATCGCTTTGGCCTGAGTGTGGCCTTGTATTACAGTGTGGTGAACTGGGTGACCAACGAGTGGCGATTGCGCTGGGCTCTCCGCGGGACAGGATTGACAGGACTCGGGTTGGCGTTAGCCAGTATATTGTCTATAGCGGCATGGCCCCAGGGGAAGGCGTTTTACGTTCCGGCGGAAGTGCTGACCTTTTTGCGGGGGGTAAATCAGCGTTTGCCAGACTCGGCCAATCCGAACATCCTGGCCGGATATCTCATTCTCTTTGCAGTCTTTTCCTGGGTACTTTGGGCGTCGCCACGGGGCACCGTCCACCCGGTGGACCGGATGGTGGGGCTGGGAATATGGGCGGTGTTGACGGGGATGAGTCTTCTCTTTCAGTCGCGAGGAGCCATATTCGCCCTCGCGGGGGGCTCACTGGTATACGTGACGTTGCGCCTGTGGCAAGTGGACAGGCGGTTGCTCTTGGTGTGGTGTGGTGGCCTGGTGTTGGGGGCGATATACCTGCGTGTAGGTCTGTGGGAGGCGTGGCAAACCTCCCCCCAGTGGCGATCGCTGTTGACCACTTATGAACAACGCTGGGAAATATGGACGCGCGGCGTGTATTTGGTGCAATCATTTCCCTTTACCGGTGTGGGGATGGGCTTGTACAGTCCGGTAGTGGACATCTTGTATCCGTTCTATTTCTCCACGCCCGGGCAAGTGCCCCACGCCCATAACTTGTTCTTGCAGGCTGCGGTGGACTTGGGAATAGCCGGTGGTGTGGCTTGGTTGGCGATTATCCTCATCGGTGGGTGGTGTGCGTGGGAGATGTGCCGCACTCCCCGTAAGCCCCGAACGGTGCAAGCAGTAGGCACAGCCTTTTGGGCGGTGCAAACCGCCCTTGTGGTGCACGGCTTGATGGACGCCGTGCCGTGGTTTCACTCGCGTCCTGTTCCCCTGTTGTGGGCGTTATGGGGCCTCCTGATGGCAGCTTGGCGTTTGCCCGCTTCCTCTCAAGGTGTGTTAGAATAGGAACCGTTGTCAACACGATGGCAGGACGCGGCGTGGTGGACAGGTCCGTTCCGCCGGGATGGGACGTTGAGAAGGGAGCGTGCAGGTCAACCAGGTGGCGCCTCGCGAGGGGTACAGCCCCAGACCATCTCCCCGGGCTGTTCGGCCGACCACCGGTTCCTGATGGAGACTTTCCCCGCTGCGCGTGACCGTTCGGCGTGAGTGGACCCGCGTGTGCCACCCGACGGGGTACATCCCGTTCTGTGCTGTTCGTGAACGTACAACTTTAAACGTACAAGGAAGGGAGAATGTCCAATGAAGCTGAAGTATGTGTTGGCTGTGGCCGTGCTGGTCATGGC
>WFWT01000070.1 GCA_015490995.1 Anaerolineae bacterium
CATGGTGGGTGTGAAGGTGGGTGTGGGGGTGGCCGTGGCTACGGCGAAACGCACTTCCTCAGGTTGTCCGATGACCGTCGCGCCGTGTTTTAATGCCGCCTGCACCCGGATTTCGCCGGAGTCCGGCGCACGCACGGCAATCTCTTGCCCTCCCACCGGGACTTCACCCTGGGTGATCACGCTCCCGGTCGCGTCCACGACCACCCAGGCCACCGCGTAATTGGCCGGTGACATGGAGAGGGCGGCATCCTGCTGATATGCCCGCAACACATCCCAAATGGCCGGGTCGGCATCGCCGGAGAGGAGATGCTGCACTGTGACCCCGGCGATGTTGAACGGGTCTAGGAGTTCGAGCTTGCGGGCCAAGCTGGCCGCGTTCTCGATCCAGACCACCCGTTCATTCCCTTGATCGTCCAGGTACTTGTACCAGTACTGGAAGAGCTCCTCGTCGAACTGGAGAGGGCTGACGGCACGTGCCGTGCTGATGTTGAGGGTGATCTCTTCACCGGGCTGAACCACGCCCTCCTTGCCGACCAGCTGGGCCGCGATGGGGGCCAGGGCCTCGCTGTAGGACTTGAGGAACAGGTAATTGCCGGCCACCTCCACACTGCGGGCCGGGAGCACAACTTCAAGCTTGCGACGGTTTATCTCCCCCACGGCCCAGCGCATCATCTGTTCGAACAGGCCGCCGGGCCGGTACGCGTCCGGGTTTACCGGCGCGTGAACGCGGATCACGTCGGCTGCCCGGCCCAGTGCCCGCCAGTCGTATCCACCTGTCAGCCAGACACCTTCAGCTACCTGGCGCGGGGGCTCTACGTGCACACCCAGGATCTTGCCCTGTTCGTGGAGCCGACGGGCCAGTTCTTCCACAAAGCGGGTGAAATCCGCCCGTAACAGCGGATCTACCCCCCGATAGTCAATGTCCACCCCGGCATAGCCGTTGGTCACCACGAGGTCGACGATGGAGGCGATGTTATTTTCCCGCCAGCGATTGTCCACCAGGGTGTTCCAGATCAGGTCGGTGCGGACGACACCGTCCCGATAGTTGCGGATGGTGGGTACAATCTGGTAGGGAACGCCGCTCCCGGGCGGCGGTACCGTAATGCTCCCTTCGAGGTACCCCTCATTGCCGAGGTAAATGCCCACCGGATGAACTTCTACTACCGCGTCCGATTGTTCGGTGGGCATGAGGAGCCCCTCTGGCAAGTCCACAGACACAGTGCGAGGAACAGGTAACGTCTGCATCACAATGAAGTTGGAGGGGATCTCGCTCAGCACCGCTTCCAGCGTGTTGTCCTGGGGTACCACCTGGCTGGGTAGCCATACCCATTCCCGGGTCTGGGCGTTCCAGGTGTAGAGATCAAGCGCGTCATAAGGTTGGGCCTCCGCGGGAAGAGGAATCACGATGTAAATCCCGCGCGGCACGCTTCCTTCCAGGCGTAGTTGATATAGGGCGCTTTTGGGCACGATGCCCATCGTCTCCGTTGCCTGGACCGCTTCCTGCCAGCTCGCGCCCGCATTTCCCGCCAGGAAGTCTTCGAGGGAGATCTGCTCCAGTTTCGCCCGCAGCGGACCGGTCAACGACGCGTCTGGAAAGGTGACCTGTGTGCCATCCGGTGCTTGTACATCCCCTCGCGCGGGGGTGATCTCCACATAGCCGCGGTAACGTATCCGGTCGAGCAGGGAAATGGGGGGCAACAGGACGGCCGCAATCAGCGCCAGCACGATGAGCCCGTTCAAGATCCACTTCAGCGTCCGATACGAACGTTCAGCTGCCACCTGAGTGTGTGCCCCTTGCATTGCTACCTTCTCTCCTCAGTCAAGGATTTCGTCTGTATGCTTACCCAACGTTCTCACATGAGGTGAGGGGAGAGCCCACCTGTGGCGGGCGCTCTCCCTTCACCCCCTGTTGTTGCGACGTGTTACACTGGCCGGGTGATGGCATCCCGGTGGGATGTCCTGTACCGGGAAGTAGACTTCTCCCCGGTGTCGCAACGTCGGCGATTGTAGCACAAGGCCATGCACCGGGACAAGACGTAACGCCGGACGGGCAGCCGTGGACGGTCGTGGTGCCGTCAACAGGTTGTCCGGCGTTGTCCATGTCTCGTGTAATTGGTACGTTGGTTTCCGATGGGTGGTATGTCCTGCAGCCGGGGTGGTGAGGTTAAGGGTGAATAACGTGTCCATCCTGAGATCGCCAGGCATAGCTCATGTCGCGCGTGTTCCAGGCCACGCCTATCCGGCCTGTGGGGGAGAGGAGAATCAACCCGGCTTCGCCGCCGGTGCGTTCTTTTAAGAGAGTGAGCGCTTGTCGGGCGGCTTCTGTGGGGGATGACACCTGGGATAGCAAGGAGACGGCACGAAAGGCCAGCAACACCCGGGCAATGGCCTCGCCCAAGCCGGTGGTAGAACACGCGCCTAAGGCGTTCTCCGCGTAGAAGCCACAACCGACGAGGGGGGAATCCCCCACCCGCCCGAGAGCCTTAGCCAGCAAGCCCCCTGTGGAGGTGGCCGCGGCTAAGTCCCCCTGGACATCCAGCGCGACCGCTCCGACGGTGTCGCCCGTTGGGGCCGTGGGTTGGTGGGCTTGCCATTGGCGCCGTCGCTCTTCGGTAATCAGCGTTTGAGGATCCACCAACGGCAGGCCGCGATGCTGGGCGAACGCTTCCGCGCCGGGGCCGACCAGGAAGATGTGCTCGGAATGGTGAAGGACTTCCCGGGCAAGACGAATTGGATTGGCCACTCGACGCACCGCAGCTACTGCACCAACGGCTAGGGTATGACCGTCCATAAGTCCGGCATCCATTTCGACCGTGCCGGCACGTGTCAAACTTGACCCTCGACCTGCGTTGAAGAGGGGGTCGTCCTCCAGCACCTGTACGGCAGCGACGACCGCGTCCAGTGCCCGGCCACCTGCAGTAAGCACGGCCCATCCGGCGTCCAGTGCTCTGGCCAAGGCGGCTGCACGTGGTTGTGCGTGTTGTGGGTTAATGCGCCCTGCCCCACCGTGAACCACCAGCACCGGTCCTGTCATGGTGTTTCCTCCGGTGTAGGGGTCGGCCATATGGGACGTTGAAGGAGATATGCCACACGCACGCGGATGACGGCCAGGAGTTCGGTGCGATCCTGCGCTTCGGCCAGGGCCGCTGCCTGTTCGTACGCGCGCAGAGCGGCGGGAATATCCCCCAGGGCTTCATAGGCACTTCCCAGGTAGAAGAACGCTTCCGGATCGTCGGGGGCGAGGCGGGTGGCCTCCTGGGCCGCGGCCCGAGCTTTTTCGGCCCGGCCTATTTGAAGGTAGGCAGCCGCCCGTAGCGTGTGCCGGCGGGCAGGCGGTAGCCGTGTAGCTGCCCATTCCATTACCTCGCGGGCACGCGTTTCATCGCCAAGGGCCTCGTAGAGCACTCCCAGCAGGACGGCCTCTTCTGTCCGTTCAGGTGCCAGTTGTCGAAGTTCCTCTAAATAGCGAACCGCCTCTTCCAGTCGGCCCTCTTCCAGGGCTACGTCGATCATTTGTTCCAATTCGATGACCCGCCGTAGCCGGGGGTCATCGGGCAACAGGCTTTGGATAAACCAGCCGGCCAGGACCAGGATGGTGGCCACCACCCCGACGACCAACGCGATGTGGGTCCACCGCCGACGACGTTGGGTGGCTACCCACTCATCCAAGTACCACCACCAACGGTCGGGAGGTGGGTTGACTGCAGCGCGTGCTTGGGCAAGCCCCCCGCCCGCTCGGGCCTCCCGCACGAACAGCGCGGCTCGCTGGCGGAGTTGTCCCTGGATGGATGCAAGGCGGGTCCGTTCTGGCC
>WFWT01000071.1 GCA_015490995.1 Anaerolineae bacterium
CAGAAGGTGTGGGGGTGGGGGTGGGCGGTCGTGGGGTCGGGGCCGTACCCGTCGGCGGCGGCGTAGGGGACGGAGGGGCGGTAGGCGCGACCCCTGATAAAGGAATGAAAATGCGATCCCCAACCCACATCCAGTCGTTGGGGTGAATAGCTTGAGGGTTCAAGCGTTTCAGCACACGCACCGAAACGCCGGTGCGCAGGGCCAGACCTAGCCAGGTATCGCCCGGTTGCACTACGTACCAGTACCCGCGCGTCTGTCGCACATCCCCGGTGGGGATCCAAATGCGCTCACCGACCCAAAGCCAAAGGTTGGGTCGGATGGCTTGGGGATTGTTCGCCTGTAATACCCCGACCGGGATGCCGGTGCGGGCGGAGAGGGACCACCACGAATCGCCGGGTTGAACGGTGTACCAGTAACCTTCACCTTGCTGCGCGTGCACGGGTGTGAGGAGCAGGGCCCCGAAAAGCACGACGACGGCGATGCTGATCCACGATGGACGGGGCTTCTTCATTGTACGCCTCCCATGTGTGTCACCAACCCGCTGCTTGGTGCGGGGGGCCGGCTAACAAAGTGCAGGTTCACCTCTGTCCCGTTCACCGGCCCGTCCACGCATTTCCACAGAGGCCCTGTTAAGGAAGCCTCCCGGTTATGTGGATTATACTGTGGACCGGGAGGAGTTCCCAAGTCCCTTGGGGGGGACGGTTGTTCCTGTCGAGAGATAGACGTGGGGCGTGTAACAAACAGCTGCGCCCCAAGGGGGGCGCAGCTGTTCCATGGGAGGGCACCGAAAACCTCAGCGGCCTCATTTCCGTGCGGCCGCGAAGCGGCGGGCCACTTCTTCCCAGTTCACAACATTCCACCAGTTATTGACGTACTCCGCTCGGCGGTTCTGGTATTTCAAATAGTAGGCGTGCTCCCACACATCCAGACCCAGGATGGGGGTAAAGCCGTCCATGTACGGGCTGTCCTGGTTAGGGGTGGAGTACACCCGGAGTTTGCCAAAACCGTCCACCACCAGCCAGGCCCATCCGCTGCCGAAGCGGGTCATGGCAGCTTTCGTAAAGGTTTCCTTGAACGCGTCAAAACTGCCAAAGGCAGCGTTGATGGCAGCGGCCAACTCTCCGGTCGGTGCCCCCCCACCGTTGGGTGTCATGACGGTCCAGAACAGGCTGTGGTTGGCATGGCCGCCGCCATTGTTGCGCACCGCGGTGCGGATGTCCTCCGGCACACTTTGGATGTTGCGCAACAGGTCCTCCACACTGTAAGTTTGAAGTTCCGGGTATTTCTCCAGGGCCGCGTTCAGGTTGTTCACGTACCCTGCGTGATGCTTGGTGTGGTGGATAGTCATGGTCTGCTCATCAATGTAAGGCTCCAGAGCGTTGTACGGATAAGGCAGGCTGGGCAGTTCAAAGGCCATGGGACACCTCCTTCATTGCACAGGGTTGGGAGAAACGCCTATCATGCCACGCCGGCGAGTGCAGGCGAGGGCCAGTGACGTCTGTCCACCGTGTTCATTATAGGAGCTTCCTTTGCCGGCGTCAATTTGAGCAACGATCATGCTGTTAAAACCGATGTGAGGTGGATAGGAGCGTGAGCCCAAGAGCGCGGGTAAATTTTTATGAAGCGCATTTGACAAATTGGGGGGATTGGGTAAGATAGGGGACTAACAACTGCATATGGGGACTGACGCTCTTATCCAGAGAGGTGGAGGGACCGGCCCTGTGAAGCCTCGGCAACCTGACTTGATCCCCTGACACAACGGCGTGGCCAGGCGGCTCTCAAGTTAAGGTGCCAATTCCGGCAGAGGTACTCTGGAAGATGAGAGCTCGTCAGCGCACATGTTGACAAGCCTCTTCCAGAAAGAGGCTTTTTTCATGCCGGCCCTCCCCAGCGAGCAAGGAGGGCCACATGTTTTCTAAGGGGGATCACGTGATGGACAAGATAGCTACCGAGCGCACGAAATCGCGGTTGGGGACTCAGGTGGTGCACGCGGGGGAACCGCGACAGAACCCGTACGGGAGCATCACCGTGCCCATTGTGCAGACGGCGGCGTACACCTTTGCCGATACCGATGCGCTTGAGCAATTCATGGCCGAGCGCATGTTCTGGGATAAACCCGAATTCCAGGAATATGGCCGATATGGCAACCCGACCGTCCGAGTGGTGGAGGAAAAACTGGCCGTGCTGGAAGGGGGGGAGGAAGCCATCCTCCTCTCGTCCGGTATGGCCGCCATTACGTTGGCGCTCCTTATCCTGTTGCATCCGGGCGATCACCTCGTCATCACCTCAGACCTGTACCGTCGCACCCGCACGTTCTGTCACACGTTTCTCAAGCGCTGGGGGGTGGAGATCAGCGTTGTGCCGCCGGGCGACCTGGAAGCGCTGGAGGCGGCCATCTGTCCCCGAACCCGCTTCATCTTCTCGGAGATTCCCACGAATCCTTTCCTCCACGTGATCGACCTCGAACAACTCGTTGCCATTGCCCGCCGCCATCAAGTGTACACCATTGTGGATAGCACCTTTGCGACTCCCTGCAATCTCAATCCTCTTGCTTACGGTGTTGACCTCGTTGTTCACAGCGTGACCAAGTATCTTGCCGGTCACAATGATTTGCTGGCCGGGGTCATTGTCAGCAGCAGCGACTTGATGACTCCTCTGCGTGAAGCTCAGGCCATGTTCGGTGCTGTGGTCGACCCTTCGGCGGCCTATTTGATCCTGCGCGGCCTGAAGACGCTGGCCCTCCGAGTGGAGCGACAGAACGCGACGGCAATGACGGTGGCGCAGTACTTGGAAACCCATCCCCGGGTGCGCCGAGTGTGGTATCCCGGTTTGCCCTCCCACCCCGACCACGCGGTCGCCCGACGGCAGTTGCGCGGTTTTGGTGGGGTGGTGTCTTTTGAAATTGACGGCACCGGGGAGGAGACCCGGCGCTTTGTGGACGCGTTGCGCATTCCTCGGCTGGCGCCTAGCCTGGGAGGTGTGGAAAGTTTGGTCACTATCCCGGCTCTCATGAGCTTTTATGACGCCTCCCCGGAAGAGCGCGCGGCATTGGGCATTACGGACCAGCTGGTTCGTCTGTCGGTCGGGATCGAGGACCCAGAGGACCTCTTGGCCGACATTGAGCAAGCCCTGGCCCAGTTGGACTGACGCTGTACCCCATACCTTAACAGGACAAAGGAGGGTTAGCATCACCAATGAAAGTACTCAAGTTTGGGGGGACTTCGGTGGGTTCGGCGGACGCGTTTGCCCAAGTGGCGCGCATTGTACGCCGGGCTTGGGAGCAGGATCCACACATCGTAGTGGTAACCAGCGCGATGGCAGGGGTGACCGATACCTTGATCCGGGCAGCGCAGCAGGCCGCGGCAGGTAACGAGGAACCGTACCGGGACGCGCGTAACGAGCTGCTGGTCAAACATCAGTTGGTTGCCGGACAGCTCATTGAAGACAACATCGAGCGGGCGGCTATCAGTCGGCTCCTGGACACCAAGTTGCGCGAGTTCGAACGATTGTGTCAGAGCATCTACATCCTGGGGGAGTTGACCCCCCGGGGACTCGATGTGGTTTCCGGCCTAGGGGAGCAGATGGCTGCGCCGCTGCTGGCCGCGGTGTTGCGAAACCACGGTGTGCCCGCAGAAGCCATCGATGCGCGGGAGATCATCGTGACGGACGACACCTTCGGCGCGGCCAACCCCTTGTTCGAGGAGACGTGCCAACGCGTGCAGGCCCGTTTGAGCCCCCTGTTAGAAGCAGGTACTGTGCCGGTGGTCACTGGCTTTATCGCCGCCACCCCCGACGGCGTCACCACAACGCTGGGACGTGGGGGGTCGGATTACTCGGCTGCTCTCATCGGTGCCTGCCTTAACGCCGATGAGGTCCAGATCTGGACAGATGTCAACGGTATCCTCACAGCAGACCCTCGCGTTGTGCCCAATGCTTGTACGCTACCTGAGCTCTCTTACATTGAAGCTGCTGAACTGGCGTATTTCGGTGCGAAGGTGCTTCATCCCAAGAGCATCCGGCCCGCGGTGGAACGGGATATCCCTATTCGGGTGCTGAACACGTTCGACCCGGACGGCCCCAACACCCGCATTGTGCGTCAACCTCGGCCTACTGGGCTCACGGTGAAGGCGATTACCGCCATTCGAGATCTCGCTCTCGTCACCGTGGAAGGCCGCGGTATGATGGGAGTGCCGGGCATTGCTGCTCGTACCTTCAGCGCGGTAGCCCGTACGGGTGTGAGCGTGCTCATGATCTCCCAAGCCTCCTCCGAACAAAGCATTTGCTTTGTTATACCCGCCGCGGACGTGCACCGGGTATTGACCTCTTTGGAAGAGGAGATGGAGCGGGAATTGCGGCGGGGGTTCATTGACCGGATCTGGAGTCAGGATGACATCGTCATCATCGCCGTGGTAGGCGCGGCCATGCGCGGCACACCGGGTATAGCCGCTCGCGTGTTTGGCGCTCTGGGCGAAGCGGGTATTAACGTTATCGCCATTGCACAAGGGTCCAGCGAGGCGAACATTTCCCTGGTGGTAGCAGTGGACCGGGCCGACGAGGCAGTCCGACGGATTCACGAAGCGTTTCAGCTGGAGCGAGCGGCTGAGGTGTGGGAAGCCGAACGGGTGGCCGTCTAGGCCGAGGGACAACGGGGTCCTTCGGCAGGACCTCACCGGTTGTCTGACAAGTGGCTTGGTCATCCCCCCTGTTTGCGGTATAATCCCCTCACCTGCCCCCTTTCCCCATGGGGTGTGGTGCACCGCGATGGCATAGCCGAGGCACAGGGTGTCCCCCTTGCTGGTGGCCGAGGGCAGTTCAGGAGGAGGATTGGCCCATGGAATACCGTACAGGCGCGACGTACCTGATTGTGCATGGTCGGCTGGTGACCTTTGGGGAGGATCACCGGATCATCGAGGACGGTGCTCTCTTGGTGAGCGGTGACGAAATTCAGGATGTGGGTACCACCGCGGAGTTGACGGCGCGCTATCCCGATGTGGACCGTCTGGACGCACGGGGGCAGCTGGTCATGCCGGGGCTGGTGGTGGCACACACGCACTTTTATGGCACCTTTGCGCGCGGCATGGCCATTCCCGGTCCGCCCATGAAACACTTTCTGGAGATTTTGGCCCGTCTGTGGTGGCAGTTGGACCGGGCGTTAGATGAGGAGGCAATCCGCTATTCCGCGCTGGTGCCTATTGTGGATGCCATTCGGCACGGCGCGACTACGCTGTTTGACCACCACGCGTCGAACCGGTGTGTGGATGGGTCGCTGGATATTATCGCTGAGGCGGTGCTAACCGCGGGTGTGCGGGCGTGTCTGTGCTATGAGGTGAGCGACCGGGACGGGCCGGAGGTAGCTGCAGCGGGCATTCGGGAGAACGTGCGTTTTATCAAACGCGTGCGACAGGAAGCCCACCCGCGGCTGGCCGCCACGTTCGGTTTACACGCGGCCATGACCTTGTCCGACGCGACCTTGGAACGCTGCCTGGGTGAGGCCGAATCCCTTGGGAACGTGGGATTTCACATTCACGTAGCCGAGGGGCCCTTTGACCAGGATCACTCCCTGGTTGAACACGGTATGCGAGTAATAGACCGTCTGCACGCGCGCGGCATCCTGGGGCCGGATACTATTGTGGCTCACGCCATCGATATTGACGCGTGGGAAATGGCCGTACTCCGCGAGACAGGCACCTGGGTCTCCCACCAGCCTCGTTCTAACATGAACAACGGGGTGGGGGTAGCCGATGTGCCTACCATGTTGCGGGGCGGGATGAAGGTCGTGCTGGGAAACGATGGGTTCTCCAACAACATGTTCACAGAGATGCACGTGGCTTACCTCCTGCACAAAGTCCATCGCCTGGACCCGAGGGTGTTGCCGGCCGACGAGGTGACGCGGGTGCAGTTTGTGCACAACGCGCGACTGGCCACTCATTTCTTCCCCAAGCCGGTAGGGGAACTGGTCCCCGGCGCCTTTGCCGACATTATCTTTGTGGACTACGTCCCTCCGACCCCGTTGACGGTAGAGAACTTGCCCTGGCACGTGATTTTCGGTATAGATGGCACCCAGGTGACCACCACCATTGTGGGCGGGCGTGTGCTGATGCGCGACCGAGAGCTCCTCACACTGGATGAGGAGGCCATCATGGCTCGGGCGCGCGAGGTAGCACAGGCGACGTGGCAGCGATTTTGGGATCTCAGCCGCGCGTCAGGATGACCAAGACAGGCCTTCGGCGTACCCTAGTGGCTTTAAGCATCCTCGCCCTGGTGGCAGAAGGGGTGTACCTTGTTCTTTTCACCGGGCGTTTTCCCCTGGTGCGCTTGTACGCCACGTTGCCCCCGGTAGATTACGCTAAGCTGACGGACTATCGGTTAAGCGATGCTGCTTTGCTGGTAGGCGCGTATGGGCTGGTGCTGGCAGGGTTAGGTTGGCTTCTTTCCCGGGTCCCCTTGCCCCCCGCGCGGCCGGTGGTTTTGCTGATCTTGGCCGCTGCCGTGGTCTTTGGGGGGACGCTGTTCTGGGTGTATCCCGTGTTTGCCATTGACATGTTGTTTTACGCGCTGCACGCCCGGTTATGGGTGTTGTATGGTGCCAGCCCCCTCAAGGTGGCGCCGGCCCAGTTCCCCGAAGACCCGTGGATCGCCTTGAAGGGAGAGTGGGTGAACGTTCCCTCCACGTACAGCCCGCTGTGGGAGGTGCTAGGGGCTATCCCCGCTTGGCTGTTCGGCCCGGAGAATATGCTGGCCATCATGTTGGGGCTTAAGGGCATAGCCCTCCTGGCCTATCTGGCCAATGTGGTGCTCATCGCGGCCATTGCTGCCCGCCTGTGGCCTGATAATTGGCCGTGGCGGGTGGTCTTCTTCGCGTGGAACCCTCTGGTCCTGCTGGAACTGGTAGCCAACGGGCATAATGATGGGGTGATGCTGGCGTTTCTCTTGCTGGCGGTGTGGTGGTGGCTTCGGGGGCGTGAGGGGATGGCCCATGCGGCGATGGCTTTGAGTACGTTGATCAAGCTGCCCCCGGTTTTTCTGTGGCCGTTTCTGTGGCTGGAGGGATTGTTGCGGCGACGTGGCCGTGAAAGCCTGCGCTATACGGCAAAGGTGGCATTGGTCGTGGGGGGTACCGTGGGCGTGTTTCTCCTTTTCCTGTGGCCGGATCCGTTGGCCTGGCAGGCGTTCCGGGAGGGAGATACGGCCGGCCGGTCGCCTCAGGCTTTGGCCATCCTGGTTGCCATGGCACAGGAAATCCCGCGAGCCTACACCCGGGTGCAGCGGGTGTTTCAAGGGCTTTTTGTTGCCCTGTACGTGGGGCTGATGGGGTGGTTTGTCCGTCGGGTACGGGCTGCTTCCCCGGAGAGCTTGGCCCTTTCGGCACGGTGGGGGATGTTGGGCGAGGTGTGGTGGTGGGTGTTGGTAGCGCTCATTGGGGTGTTTGCTTCCAACTGGCGTCCCTGGTATGGGACGTGGCTGATAGCGCTGGCGGCTCTTCTGCCCGCACCTGCAGTGCACCGGAGCGCGTTCGTCCTCTCCTTCACGGCCCTGGTGGGTGATGTGTTCTGGACCAATGTGGCCTGGCAATTCGACCCTTATTTGCCTCAATTGCTGCGCCATGTGATTGGGGTAGGCTGGGTCTTCGGTGTACCGGTGCTCGCGTATGTGTGGCCTAAGTCGTGGCAAATGGGTTGCCATCTGCCGCGCGGTCTTTTCTCGGAAGAAAAACGTTCTGATATCAGGAGGAAGCGATGATGGTCCATCGGATAGCCATTATCGGTGGAACGGGCAAGGAGGGTTCGGGGCTGGCCATGCGGTGGGCACGCGCGGGGTATGAGGTTATCATTGGTTCACGCAGCGCGTCGCGCGGCGCGCAGGTCGCTCAGCAGTTGAACGCCCGTTTGGGGCTGCACAGCATCCAGGGCACGGATAACGTCTCTGCCGCCCGGGCTGGGGATGTGGTGGTGCTGACGGTGCCTTATCAGGCCCATAAGGACATTTTAGCCGAGATCCGGGAGGCCGTGCAGGGCAAAGTGCTGATCGACGTCACCGTGCCGCTTAATCCGAACGACGTGACGGTAGCCCATTTTCCGCCCGGCGGTTCGGCCACTCAAGAAGCCCAAGCCTTTTTAGGGGATGGGGTCAGAGTGGTCTGCGCGTTCCAGAACATCTCTGCGGCCCACTTGAAGAACCCGGATCATCCCATTGAGTGTGATGTGCTGGTGTGTGGGGATGATGAAGAGGCTAAGGCGGTGGCGATTGAACTGGCTCAAGCGGCCGGTATGCGGGGGTTGGATGCCGGCCCCCTGGCCAACGCGGCGGTAGTGGAGGGGCTCACCCCCGTGCTTATCGGGCTTAACAAGCGGTATAAGGCCCGGGGAGCCGGCATTCGCATCACAGGTCTTGCCGATCCTCAGGGAAAGTAAAGGCATTCGTTGGGAGATGCTGCTTTTAAGGAGCGGGGTGGTGTGGGTTCGTTGTTCCGAACTTGTACCACCCTGCTCTGCTGTGCGCCATTGTAACGGTGTGTTGAGGAAACGCAGGTGATGGCATGAGCGATTCCCGTACGGTTCACCCATCCTCCTCCGGGGACGAAGGGGCTCCTCCGGCCGCGTCGGGGATCACCCGGCAGATGGTGCGGGGCTCCGCGGTGATCATGGTCGCTTCGGGGGTTACCATCGTCCTAGGGTTTGTGCGGTCGGTGTTGTTGGCCCGGTTCCTGCTGCCCGAGCACTTCGGTGTAGTGGGCCTGGCGATGGTGTTCGTCATTCTGGGCAATCGGTTGCGCTCTTTTGGGTTGACCAGCGCGCTGTTGCACAAACAGACGGATTCCGGGCCGTATTACACCACTTTTTTTACCTTACACACTGTTATGGTGGTGGGTGGGGTGGTGTTGTTCGTAGCTCTGACGCCACTGGTGGTGAACTTTTACCCCGGAGTGGACGTGCTGGCACCGGTGATGGTGGTGCTGTTTGTTGTCACCTCGGTGGGGGCCCTTAATCGCATCCAGGAGACGGTTCTGCGGATGCACTTTCGCTTTGACCGGCTGGCCTGGGTAAACATAGCTTCCGCTGTGGCCATGACGGTGGTTGCGCCTTACCTGGCCTGGCGTGGGTGGGGAGTGTGGAGCCTGGTGGCGCAGGAGGCGGCGGGTATTCTGACGCGTGCGGTGTTGTTATGGGGCCCTTGGCGAGCCGGCGCGGTGCGCTTTGGATGGGAGCCCACCGCAGCCCGCTGGTTGGTACGTTTCGGTTTGGCAAACTGGGTGAGCATTAACACCAACTACCTGCTGGAGCGTTTTGACGATTTTTGGGTGGGCACTGCCCTGGGCAGTACGGCATTGGGTTTCTACAACCGCGCCTACGAGTTCGCCCGCTATCCCCGTCGTCTGGTGGCCACTTCTTTGGTGACAGTAATGACCCCTGTGTTTGCTCGCCTGCAGCACGATCGCCAGCACCTTTCCAGGGCCTTCTTTCGGGTTGTGAGCTTGCTGATCCGGGTGGGATTGCTGGTGAGCGGAAGTATTTTGGTGGTGACCCCGGAATTTGTGTATTACGTGCTCGGCGATCGTTGGCTGCCCATGGTGTTTACCCTTCAGTTGATGACCATTTACATGGTGTTGGACCCTCTTCTAATCCTGGGCAACAATCTGCTGTTGGCGTTGGGCATCCCTGAAGCGGTGGCGCGAGCACGGTTACTGCAGCTGGTGTTCTTCGTGCCGGGGGTCATTTTGGGCGCACGCTTCGCCGGGATTCACGGCGTCGCGTTGGTCGCCGATGGAATGCTCTTGTTGGGTATAGGGGTGGTGTACCGATACGCCCGACGACATGTGACGTACTCCTTGTGGCGTATGATGGGGTGGCCTTTGTTCGCCGTGGCCGGCGCGATGGCTGTTCTGCTCCTGGGATTTGGCCCTCAGACATTACAGTCACCTCAACCGCCTTTGATAGCACTGGTGAAATGGGGTGTGTACGTTCTCGTGTTTGGTGGTATCCTGGGAACGGCCGAACGCCGTGAGTTGGTACGAATGGTGACCCAATTTTACAGGCTGTGGCGCACCACATCTGCTCCGCCTGCTGTGGAAGTGAACAACGGAGTAAACACATGAAAGCACTTATCATCGGATGGGACGCAGCCACGTGGGCGTACATCGATCCGTTGTTGGCTCAAGGGCGCTTGCCCAACCTGGCTGCGCTACTTCAACAGGCCGCACGAGGGGTGTTGTACTCCACGTTACCCCCGTACACGCACGTGGCCTGGCCCTCCCTGGTGACCGGACTCTCCCCGGCCAAGACGGGGCTTTTCGACTTAGCCCGTGTGCAGCCGGGCAGTTATACCCTTGTCCCGGTCAGTGGGCTGGGGTTTCGGGGTATTCCTCTCTGGCAGTGGGTAGGACGTTTTGGGGGACGGGTTGGTGTTTTGAACGTTCCCATGACGTATCCCCCTCAACCGGTACAGGGCTATTTGGTCAGCGGCTTTGATACTCCCCGCCAGGCGCGTGTTGTGGCCTATCCCCACGACATCTTGGCCCAATGGGCCCGCCAGGGATATCCCTACACCGTCCTCTCAGAGGAAATTCGGCTGATGGGCCAGCAAAATCCGCATCACCCCCGGGGGGATTTGGACGCCTTTACTGCCGAGTGGGAACACCTGACGCGTGAACAGGGCCGTCTGGTGGCCTGGCTGTGGAAAGCATGGCCTGTGGATGTGATGTTCGTCGTGTTTTCGGGCACCGATTCCATCAACCACCGGACATGGTCCTTCGCTCATATTGCGCGGGTGTACCGGGCAGCCGACGAGGCCCTGGGCATGATCCTGGATGTGGTGGAACCTGGCACGTTGATCTGTCTGGTCTCTGATCACGGATCAACCCCTGCCCGGCGTTACATTTCCTTACACCACATTTTAGCCCGTCACGGGTGGATTCGGTTTCGGCCGGAGATAGCCGTCGCCCACGTGCGTCGTTTGCCTGCACCATGGGGCGCCTTCGGAGCTCGTGTATGGGCCGGTCTTCCTGTAGTGGTGCGCAAGGGATTTTCCCGTTGGTTGTTGCGGTGGGCCCCTCGCCTCAATGTGGATTACACGAATATCGATTGGCCTCACACGCGCGTGTTTGTGCGGTCCGGATTAGGACCGATGTACCTTCACACGGTGAAACGCTATCCCCAGGGGCAGATAACCGAGGATTCCTATGACGAGTGGTGTGAGCAAGTTCGTGAAGCGTGCCTCACGCTTAAGGACCCCGAAGGTCGGCCGTTATTCCGGCGGGTGTGGCAGTGCCATGAGCTGTATCCAGGAGCGCGTGAGGCGGATGATCCGCCGGACTTGGTGTTGGAACCGGCACGGTGGTCCGATTATTTAATCCCGGGATATCCTGCAGACCCTTTGGTGCGTCCTATTCCCCAGGAAAAGGAGTACGGCACGCACACACCGGAGGGTGTGGTGGTCTTGGCAGGACCGTACGTGCAGGCTGGCGCGACTATCCAGGACGCGCGATTAACGGACGTGGTGCCGACCGTGCTGGCCTGCTTAGGATTGCCTGTCCCCCAGGACGTGCAGGGGCGGGTATGGCAGGAAGCGTTTGAGAGACCCCTAACGGTGACCTACGAAGCGGCCGAAGCATCGATGCGAGACACCGAAGAAGGGGAACTCAGCGCCTCAGAACGCCGCGAGTTGTGGCAACGGTTGGCCGATCTGGGATACCTGTGAGAGAGCTGTTCCCAGGCTGCCGATCCCTTTTACGAAGGCGTGGAGTGTGTGAGGTGTGAGCTCGATAGTGTACTCCATAGGAGCTCGTTTGCGGGGTGGGGGGATTGGGCATACGGCGTACCACGCCGTCATGGGCCTGTACCGCTGTGGGAGGCTGGCATATGTGCTCTGCAGCAGTGCAGCGTCGGTGGAATTCCCTTCCTCTTACCTTCGGCAAATGGGGATGTTCAGTCGGGTATTGCGTAAGTTAGCCGTGTACGATCCTTGGAGGGTCATCGATTATGTCCACTGTCTTCTTTATGACCGTTGGGCGGCGCGATACGTCCTCGCAGATGCGGCATTTTACGGCTGGAACGCGTTTGTCCTGCATTCTCTGCGAACGGCCAAAGTGCGAGGATGTGTGACCTTCATCGAGCGGGCTTCCACCCATCCTCAATACCAGTATCGCATATTGCAAGAGGAATACGAGAGGTGGGGTGTGCCCTTTCGCTTTGGGCGCTGGCTGCTGTCCCGGCTTGTGACCGAATTGCAGCTGGCAGACTACGTGGTGGTCCCTTCACCGTTTGTCCGAGACACGTTCCTGGCATACGGGTACCCTCAGGAGCGCATCATTATGGTATCTTTCGGCGTGGACACACGTCGATTCTCTCCGAGCGAAGGGGACACGGACGCGCGACCTTTTCGAGTTTTGTTTGTGGGGCAGGTGAACCTTCGTAAGGGAGTGCTTTATTTGTTGGAGGCCTGGCGACGGCTGGCGTGGAGAGATGCGGAGTTATGGGTGGTCGGTCGGATTCAACCGGAAATGCGCGTTTTGTTGCAGCCGTATCGGGATCTACCGGGGGTGCGTTGGGTGGATTACACCCAGAACCTACCGGACCTGTACCGGCGCTCTCATGTGTTTGTCCTTCCCACCCTGGAAGAAGGGAGCGCTCTGGTGACGTACGAAGCGATGGCTTCCGGGCTTCCGCTTATCGTTACGGAGCAGGCCGGATCGTTGGTGCGGGATGGTGTGGAGGGATTCATCGTGCCGGTGCGAGATGTGGACGCGTTGTGTGAAAAGCTGGAAGTGTTACGTGCGCATCCCCAAAAACGCGTGGAGATGGGAAAAGCGGCCCGGCGGCGCGTTGCTCCATTTACCTGGGAAGCATACGGAGAGGCCTTGTGCCGTCATCTCGTTCAGCGGTTGGCAGCGTGATCCGTTTGGCAGATGCCACGGTACCGTGTCGGCGTGCTACCGGAGAGGAGGACATGGTCACGGTGAATCGATACCGGCGACTTAACCTGGGATGTGGATCGGACTATAGGGAAGATTACATCAATGCGGACCGTGTGCCGGGACGGGTTGACGTGGTGCTCGATCTCGACCGTCCTCCGTATCCGTTCCCGGATAATTCCATAACCGAGGTGTTGATGAAGCACGTGCTCGAACACCTGGAGGATATACGGGCAGTGATGGACGAGCTGTGGCGCATTTTACGGCCTCAGGGGGTAGCACGCATTTATGTTCCCCACTTTTCGCACTTTCAGGCCCTCACCCATCCCGAGCACCGACATGCGTTCCATTATAATTCCATGGCCATGTTTACACCGAGCTCTCGAGAGCCCTACACCCGCTATTTATGGCACATTGAGCGCAGTCATTTGCGGTTTCGTTGGAAGCCTTTGGAATACATCTTCAACCGTCACAAGTACATTTATTCGGCAACCATTTTGGCGTATCTTTTCCCCGCATATGAGATCGAGTTCGTTATGCGTCCTATCAAGTAAGCCAATAACGTGTTGATGGCGGTGGGGGCATGGTCACCTTAGAAGGTAAGGAGGTACCATTTATTTCCGTGGTGGTTCCTACCTGTAACCGGCGGGAGTTATTGGCCCGCTGTTTACGGGCATTGTTGGCCCAGCAGTATCCCCGGTATGAAGTCATCGTCGTTGATGACGCCTCCACGGACGGCACGGAGGTGATGGTGCAGGAGGCGTTTCCACAGGTGCGGTATTTGCGTCAAACCACCCGCCGAGGGCCGGCTGCGGCCCGCAATCGGGGCATTCAGGTTGCCCGAGGGGAGATTGTGGCGTTCACCGATGACGATTGTGAGCCGCCGCCCGACTGGCTGGCTACGTTGTGGGAAGGCTTTCAGCGGTATCCCGATGTCGGCGCCGTGGGGGGGATTCAGGTCGCACCACCTGAGGTGTTGCGACGGCGCGTTCTGGCACGTTATGAATCCTTTCTCACCCGTCGTGTGTACGGTGTCGCTACAGCACCGGTGATAGGTACCCCCGCCCCGGGAGGGACCAATAACTTGGCTGTGCCGATAGCGGTGTTGCGGCGGGTGGGAGGCTTTGATGAGCACTTTCCCGTCGCTGCGGGTGAGGACGCCGACCTGTTGTACCGGATCGCGGGGTTGGGGTATCGCACCGTATGTTTGCCCGTCCCGGTCTTCCATCATCAAGCATACACGTGGCGTGTGTTTGTGCGACAGCAGTTCCGCCGCGGCGTAGGTGCGGCCTATTTTCTTCGCAAATGGGGCCGTTGGCCTTCGCTGGTCCGCGAGGTGTTCCGTTTTTGGGGGACGCCCCTCTTGTACCTTCGCGATGTGATGCGATACCGAGCCCCCTTGATGGTCCTTATTCATCACTTGGCAGGGCTGCTTCAGTTGGGAGGTCGGTTGTGGGCCCGCTGGCGGTGGCAGCAAGAGGTGATGCCTCAAGCGTGGCGTCAGGCTCCTTCGCCCGTGAAGCTGCGGTACGTTCGGCGCTACGTCGTCGGTCACACGGTGCTGGACGTAGGGGTAGGACGGGGCTTTTACGCTCGTGTTCTGCAAGCGAGGGGATATCGTGTGGTGGGGGTGGACCTGTATCCAGAGCCTGAGGGGGAGGTGCCGGTTGTGCAAGCCCGGCTGTGCGCACTGCCGTTCGGTACCCCCTTCGACACGGTGTTGGCGTTCGATGTGCTAGAACATGAGCCTGATGAACGCCGCGCGTTGGCAGAGTTACGGCGTCTCACCCGGCGTCGGCTCGTGCTTTCTGTCCCTAACGCGGATCACGGTCGATTGCCGTTGTACAATTTGACCTACAAGCATCACGTGGATCCTACTCATTGTCGCACGTACACTGCAAAGGCTATCCAGGCCCGGTTGGAGGAAGCGGGTTTTCGGGTGCTGGCAGTGCACCTTGAAGGTCCGGTCAGTCCGGCGGTACTGGCGGAGTTTGTACGTCCGGCCTTTCTGCGCGAGGGAGTGCGCGTTCTGCTAAAGGCGTTGCACCGCTGGCGGGTGTTGTATAACCCTTCATTGATGGCCGACGTGTACGTGGTTGCGGAACCCAGGCACACATCATGAAGGTTGCCTTGATAACCTTTGACTTTCCCCCTATGGTGGGAGGGGTACAACAGTACCTCGGCGAGATCGCCCGGCGGGTAGCCCGTCATTATGACCTGGTGGTCATCACACCGGTTCCCGGTCAGGATGCCGGTGCCCCTTATCGTCGGCTGGTAGTGCCGTCGCGTCATCCCCTTGCCTTCGCGCGGGCCTTGATGCAGGTTCGTCCCCACCAGGTATTGGTGGGACACGTACATCCTCGTCTGCTTCTCGCGGCAGCCCTGTGTCGGCCTGGTCGGTACGCTGTGCTGGTGTACGGAAACGATATTCTGGCATCCCAAGGGCGTTGGCATCGCCCGCTGGTGCACGCCTGGCTGCGGCATGCCCGTCCCTTGATTACCATCTCCGCCCCGATGGCCCAGCGGCTCGTTCGACTGGGCCTTCCATCACCGGTTGTGGTGCGGCCGGGCGTGGATCCCCGGCGTTTTACACCTCCCGAGACGCCGCCACCTTTACCCTGGACGTTATTGACGGTGGGACGTTTGGTCTCCCGCAAAGGTGTAGATACCGTACTGCTCGCGCTGGCCCGTTTGCGTGGTCAGTTCGCCAATCTTCGCTATCGGATAGTGGGCGACGGCCCTGAACGGGCACGTCTGACTCGTTTGGTAAAGGACTTGGGCTTGCAAGCCCAGGTGGACTTTAGCGGCTATGTGCCTGATGAGCAGTTGCCGGCAGTTTATCGCCGGGCGCATATCTTTGTTATGCCCGTCCGGGAAGAGACGGGGAGCGTGGAAGGGTTTGGTATCGTGTACCTGGAAGCCAGCGCGTCAGGATTACCCGTTATTGCTGCCCACAGTGGAGGCGCGATAGACGCGGTGGTGCCCGGGGAAACCGGCCTGCTGGTGCCTCCGGATGATCCTCAGGCGTTGGCGCGCGCAGTCGCGTTCCTGATCACACACCCGGAGTTGCGGGATGCCATGGGACGAAAAGGCCGCCGGTGGGTAGAGAGGGAGATGAACTGGGACCGCGCGGCCCGAGAACTGATGGAAGCGCTGAGGGAGGGCGTGCGGTGAGCGCCTGGCCTTTGCTTTTTGTCGACCACGCGCCTGCCCTGGGAGGGGCAGAACGGAGCCTGTTGTTGTTGTTACAACACCTGGACCGCACACGATGGCGCCCTCACCTAGCATGTGTGGAGGGCGCCCTGGCCGATGAGGCCAGACGACTGGGCGTGGACGTTCACCCGATGGTAATGCCCCGTTTGCGCAGTTCTCCTCGCGCGCCTGTGCACGGTTTGAAATTGGCGTTTCAATTGCGTGGTTTGGCCCGGGCGATTAATGCCATCGCGTGTGTGGCTAACACGGTGCGGGCAGCGTTCTACACTGCTCCGGCCGCGCGGTGGGCGGGCCTTCCCTTTATCTGGTACATGCGGGATTTCTGGCTCTCCGAGACACGTCCTCGGTATTTGTGGGCCGACACGTTGGGCAAACGTTGGCTTTGTGCTGCAGCCAGGTGCGTTATCGTCAACTCACACGCCACCGCCCGGCACCTCCCCTGTTCCCCAAAGGTAAAAGTGGTGTACAACGGCATAGAAGTGGCGCGATTTGACCCTTCCCTTGACGGCCGCCCCTTCCGGCAGCAATACCATATTCCTCCCAAGGCATTGGTGGTGGGTACGGTGGGGCGCCTGCGCCCGTGGAAGGGCCAAGACCGGTTTCTGAGGGCCATGCACAGAGTCGCTGCCGTCCGTTCTGATGTGTGGTTCGTCGTGGTCGGGGGGACGCCCCTCCAGCGAGAGTCGACATACCCCCGACAGTTGCACCGTCTGGCGGCACAGCTGGGGTTAAGCGCACGGACGGTGTTTACCGGTCACCTGGACGATGTGCGTCCGGCATTAGCCGCCATGGATGTGTTTGTTCATCCGGGCGATCCGGAGCCGTTCGGTCTGGTGGTCGTCGAGGCGATGGCGATGGGGACGCCGGTGGTGGGCTTTGCGCACGGCGCGTTGCCTGAAATCGTCCTCCCCGATCAGACCGGCCTCCTGGTGCCTCCGGGGAATGAGGAGGCGTTGGCCCATGCTGTGTTGACCCTGCTCGCGCGCCCGGAGTGGCGCTTGGCGATGGGACGTGCCGCGCGAGAGCGAGTTGTCCGGTATTTCACCGTTCAGCGCACCGTGCGCCAGGTAGAGGCGATCTTCACTTCGGTGTTCCGCCTGTGAGCAGGCTTTGCTGAACCGCCTTGGGCGGCGATAGAAAAAGGGTGACGCATGATGCGTGCGCTTTACCTGAACGGTTTCTGCCAACCCAAGCCATCGCCGTGTGTTTACACTGCCAACGAAACCTGCTCGGTGGAGGACAGCGAGTAAGCAGCCGTTAAACTCACAGTCTTCCCCTATTTGCCTTCCCGGACCGAATAACGATACGATCCCGGGTAAGATGCCAGACAGGGAGGAGGCTGGTTCCATGACACGTCCCATTCGACAAATCCCGCCCCATGGGGGAGTGCTCATCGACCGGGTGTTGCGAGGCAACCTGCGAGAGGCTGCCTTAGAACGTGCGCGGCGTCTGCCCAAGATTTACCTGGACCGCGTGCGGGTCTCGGACCTGGAACTCATCGCGGTGGGCGCGTATAGTCCTCTGACCGGGTTTATGGACAGGGAGACATATGAAACCGTGGTGGAGGATATGCGCCTGCCCAATGGCCTTGCCTGGACCATACCCGTTGTCCTGCCGGTGGACCGGGAGACCGCGGATTCACTTTCGGTTGGGCAAGAGGTGGCTCTGGTAGAACGTACCGAGTCCGGCGAGGACAACATCATGGGCATTCTTGAGTTGGCGGAGAAGTTCACGTATGACAAGGAGCGAGAGGCGGCTAAGGTTTACCGGACTACCGAGGACAAACATCCTGGGGTAGCGCGGCTTTACCGACAGGGTGAAGTATACTTGGCCGGGGATATCTGGCTCCTGAATCGCCCCAGCAAGATGGAGTTTCCTGAATTTCGGCACGACCCCGCAGAAACCCGGCGCATGTTTGCAGCGCGCGGGTGGCGGCGGGTGGTTGCTTTTCAAACGCGAAATCCCATCCACCGGGCCCACGAGTACATCCAGAAGGTGGCCCTGGAAATTGTGGATGGATTGTTTTTGCACCCTCTGGTCGGTGAAACCAAGCAAGATGACATTCCGGCGGATGTGCGCATGAAGAGCTATCAGGCTATTTTGCGGGATTATTATCCGCCGGAGCGGGTGTTGTTGGGGGTGTTTCCTGCTGCCATGCGTTACGCCGGCCCTCGGGAAGCGGTGTTCCACGCCATTTGCCGTCAGAACTACGGTTGCACGCACATGATCATTGGCCGGGACCACGCGGGGGTAGGCAATTATTACGGTACCTACGATGCACACTACATCTTTGACGAATTTCTTCCCCATGAATTGGCCATTACCCCTCTCTTCTTCGAACACGCATTTTATTGCACAAAGTGCCAAGCGGTCACAACCAGCAAAACCTGCCCTCATGACAAGAAGTACCATATTTACCTGAGCGGCACTCAGGTACGCAAGATGCTGGAAGAGGGGATTCCTCTTCCTGAGGAATTTACCCGCCCTGAAGTGAGTCGCATCCTGATGGAGGCGGTGAAACAACAGAAACAAGCCGCGGGAAAATAACCCCGCCGCCCGCCACGCCGGGCCCGGCGGGCGGCGCTTCTCCCCTCCGGGCCCGGCGCCCGCGGCGAAAGGTTTTTGTCATCGGCCTGGATTGTGCCGATCCTCGCCTCGTGTTTGAGCAGTGGCGCGAAGATCTGCCCACGCTCCGCCAGTTGATGGACCAAGGGGTGTACGGCCGTTTGCGCTCCTGCGAGCCCCCTATCACGGTTCCGGCTTGGTCGGTCATGCTCTCAGGCCGGGATCCCGGTGAGCTGGGCATCTACGGGTTTCGCAATCGGGCGGATTATTCGTACGAGCATATGCAGGTAGCCTCTTCCCTGGTCGTCCGGCACCCCCGCGTGTGGGATGTGCTGGGTGAGCATGGGCTTACCTCGGTGGTGGTCGGAGTGCCTCAGACGTACCCTGTTCGTCCCCTGCGGGGCTGGCTTATCTCTTCCTTCCTCACCCCTCCCAGTGCCCGGCAATGGACATATCCCGCCTCCTTGGCGGCGGAAGTGGATGATGTCCTGGGCGGTGAGCCGTACGAGTTTGATGTGACGAACTTCCGCACGGAGGATAAGACTCAGCTGTTGGAAGACATTTATCGCATGACCGAAAAGCGCTTTAAAGTACTACATTATCTCTTGGACAAGCCGTGGGATTTTTTCATTTTCGTGGAGATGGGAGTGGATCGCATCCATCATGGCTTGTGGAAGTACATGGATCCGCAGCATCCCAAACATGTGCCGGGGCATCCTCTGGCCAGCGCGATTCATGACTACTATGTATACCTGGACCGGGAAATCGCCCGTCTGTTGGATCGCCTGGACAAGGACACGCTGGTGATGGTGGTGAGCGATCACGGGGCGCGTCCCATGATGGGCGGGTTTGCCATTAATGAGTGGCTTATCCGGGAAGGATATCTGGTGTTGCACGACTATCCCGATCACGTCGTTCCCCTGGAGAAGGCCGCGGTGGATTGGTCTCGCACGGTGGCCTGGGGGGCCGGAGGATATCACGCCCGGCTGCACTTGAACGTCAAGGGACGTGAGCCCAACGGTGTAGTGGACCCGGCAGATTATGAGCGGGTGCGCGATGAATTGAAGGCACGGTTGGAAGCGTTGACCGACCCGGAAGGGCGCCCCCTGGGCACGGTGGTGCGCAAACCGGAGGAAATATACAAGGAGGTCAACAACATCCCTCCCGACCTTATTGTGTACGTGGGCAACCTGGCCTGGCGGTCGGTGGGAAGTGTGGGATTGCGGCGGTTGTACACCTTTGAGAATGACACCGGTCCCGACGACGCCAACCATGATTGGGAGGGTATTTTCATCGCCTGGGACCCCCGAGAACGGTGGGAGGGGCAGAAGGTGGAAGGACTGGAGATAGCTCAAATAGCAAGCCTTATCCTTCAATGGATGGGGTTACCGGTTCCGGATGGATGGCCGACGGTCGCATTGCCCGTGGAAGTGGCATAGTCAGGCAGATTCGGGCGGGGAAAAGCCCTCCTGCTCGGTCGGAGTGATCTCATAGCAAAGCACTAACCACGTGCGCCGTCGGTTGCTCTCCGGGTCAGGACGGGTGAACATGCCACAGATTTCAAACCCCACCTTGAGATATACAACCAGCCCTAAGTTGCCGGCGGAGATCTGGGTGGTGACAAATCGAGCACGGCGACTGCGGGCAGCTTCTAATGCCTGAGTTAACAGGTGGCTCCCAATACCCCAGCGGCGGCGATTGGGCACCACGAACACATGGCGCAGGTAGGCCTCTCGACGGGCAGGGGCCAGCTCTATAACCACATACCCTACAATGGCCCCCCGGTCATCTGCGACCACAATGGTCTGTTGCGGGTCGTTCAGGTACGCGGTGATCTCCAGAGGCGGCTGTTTGTACGTCGCGATCATCTCTTCCAGCGCCGAGACGTCCTTCGGTTGTAGGGGGCGATAGACTACGGCACGCGCCCGTAGCCATTCCCGTAACGCTTCCCTGTGTGTCCGAAACGCGATGTCCGTCTCCGGGGGGAGCTCATGCGGGGCGAACCAACGGGCGTCCATCGCGTCGTCGCCTGGTTGGAGCGAGCCGCCTATGACGTGCGCCCGGTATAGGATCAGCACCCCGCGCTGGTGGGTCGCATCCTCGAAAGAGTACACATTCCAGAGGGCATCCAGGGCAACTTCCAACCCGGTTTCTTCCCGTGTTTCTCGGATGGCCGCTTCTTCCACGCTTTCGTCCGCTTCCACGTACCCGGCCGGAAAGGCCCAATACCCTTGGCGCGGGGGCACTCCACGGCGGATGAGCAGCACGTGCCCATTATCCTCCACCAGTGTCCCCGCAGCGGGAGTGGGGTTTACGTATACAATAAACCCACACCGGGGGCATACCGGCCGTAGGCGATCTCCCACCAACCGCCGTTCCAGTTGATGGCCACACCGAGGGCAAAACCTGTACATTTCGCCGATTGGATCAGGCATGGTGATAGGCCTCGCCTGTGTTCTCCGGCAACGTCCGCCGCCCCGTGAACTAGGGCGCAGGGGTGGCCGGAACCGACATGCGGAAGAAGCAAATCAATCCCTCTGCAATGCCCAGCGCACTTATGTGTGGCTGTTCCGTCAGGAAAGTACGATCACCTCCCAGGTAACCGGTTTCCACGATGGCTGCTGCGGTGCTGGGGGCGATGCGCCGGAAGGCATAGTACTCCGTCATGTTGGCGGTGACCGTGGTCACGTCCAATGGGAGTCCGGTACGCGCGAGATATGCCTGTACCAGACAGGCCACCAACAGGTCATCCCGCGCCGGATCCGGACTATCGGTCCAGCGGGCAACTTTGAAACCGGTACGGTCGATGCACGAGTCCACGTGCACGGCGACCATGGCGTCGCCCTGGAAGCCTTCCAGTTGTGGGTCATATTCGGTGAGCAAAACGACGTTTGCCCCCGCGTCCCGGAGCAACAGGACCAGTGCCTTTCCAATAAGACGTGTAACGTCCACTTCGGTTAACCCATCCTCACAGATGGCACCGGTATCTGAATTTTCATGGCCTACGAGCACACCGATAGTCTGGGCGGCCAGCATCGGGGCTTCTTGCGTGGGAATGCGCACCGGGAGGGCGAGAGGGCGTTGGCCTGTGCGGAGTTCCTGATAATACTCCCACCCGTACACCACGATGAGCAGTCCGATGGTCAGCAGTAGAACGGGCGTTAGAGAACGCTTGTGCCGTGATGCCATTCTGGTCTTTCACCTATACATTGGGTTGCCGTCGCCTTTCACCTTGCCGTTACCGCCATGCAAAGGGGCGCGCCACCTGCGCGGCCGCCCGCACGAAATGGCAGAAGAGGGAGGCTTGGGCCTTCTGTTCGTGAGGGGGAAATTCGTGCATGCGCTCCGGATGCCATTGGACACCGACCACCCACCGGTGTAATGGGCTTTCCAACCCTTCGATGACCGGTGGCATTTCCTGAGTCCACGCGGTGGCCCGCAATCGAGGACTACAATCGTTTTCCAAGACTACCTGGTGGTGGTGGGAATTGACCTCAACCTGCTCTCGGTAGCCCAGTGCTTCCCACAAGCGTGTGCCGGGCACGACGTGTATTTTGTGAAGTAAGGGGGATGTGACGGTCTTCTGGTGGCCATCCCGGTGTTGGGTCAGGGTGCCACCCAGGACTACGTTTAGGACCTGGAAACCGCGACAGATGGCCAGGACCGGGATATCCCGCTCTAAGGCACGGTGAAGCAATGCCCATTCCATGTGATCGCGAGCTTCGTCCACACTGTTCATGTCGGTGCCGTTAGGGGGCTGATAGTAACGTCGGGGGTGCACATCGCCTCCTCCTCCCAACACAAGGCCCTGCATGCGGTCCACGAGCGGGTGGTGAGGAGCGAATTCCGCGGGGGAGAGGATGTGGACTTCCGCGCCGGCGGCCTGTAATGCCGCTCGGTAATGGCGCAGTTTGGTGGGCCACAGTGCACGGGAATAGCTTGTTGTGATGACCACACACGGTCGCATTCTGGACACACCTCCCGTCTTATGGGTCATAACGCCGAGCCTGGATAGGGACACGATAGGCGAAGGTACATGGGTCCCCTACTCGCTGATGTCGAACAGAGTGGGTGAGGCAGGTGTTGAGTCCTCGGGATACGGAATGCCCAGGTGAGCGTAGGCTGCCGGTGTGGCCATACGCCCGCGAGGTGTGCGTTCAATGAAGCCAAGTTGTAGCAAGTAGGGTTCGACGACATCCATGATGGTATCGGGCTCCTCGCTGACCGCGGCTGCCAACGTTTCCAGGCCCACCGGTCCCCCGCCGAACTTTTGAATGAGCGCCCGCAGCACGCGGCGGTCCAGCTCATCCAGGCCCAACGTGTCCACATCCAGCAGGGTTAGTGCTTCCTCTGCCACCGTTGCCGTGATCACCCCTTCTGCCCGTACCTGAGCGTAATCGCGCACCCGCCGCAGGAGACGCAAAGCCACGCGCGGTGTGCCACGAGCACGTGTGGCGATGACGCGGGCCCCTTCGTCCTCGATGGGCACGTCAAGGAGGGCCGCCCCCCGGCGAACAATGGCAATCATGGAGGGTACGTCGTAGAAATCCAGGCGAAAGAGAGCCCCAAACCGCGCTCGCAGTGGCGCGGTGACCAGCGCAAGACGGGTGGTGGCGCCGATGACGGTAAAGCGGGGCAGTTTCAGACGGATAGAACGCGCGCCGGGGCCTTTCCCTACCACGATGTCCAGGGCGAAGTCTTCCATAGCCGGGTAGAGGATTTCCTCCACCGCGCGATTTAGGCGGTGGATTTCATCGATGAAGAGGATGTCACCGCCGCGCAAGTTGGTGAGAATGGCCGCCAGGTCGCCGGCCCGTTCGATGGCTGGACCGGAGGTCACTTTCAGGTTGACCCCCATCTCGTGGGCAATGACGTGGGCCAGGGTTGTTTTGCCCAGCCCTGGCGGGCCGTAAAACAGAATGTGATCCAGCGCTTCGCCACGGTCACGAGCTGCTTCTATCAAAATTCGCAGGTTCTCTTTGAGTCGCTCCTGACCGATGACTTCGTCCAATGTCTGGGGGCGCAACGCGGCATCTATCGGTACTTCTGCCGGTCGCGCCTTGGCACTAATGATCCGATCATCTGACATGGTCCACGTCCATCACGGCCTAAAGGGCCCGGGTAAGGTGCCTCAGAAGGGCACATCGTCGTCCAAGAATTCTTCTGTGGTGTCCCCTGTCGGTTCCACCGTGGCAACGCCTTCCGGTCGCGGCCCTAGGAAACGCACCCGGTAAGCCGTGAGTTCCAAGCTGGCCCGCGGGTTCCCCTCATTGTCCATCCAGGCCCGCGCGTCGATTTCTCCTTCGACCAGAACCAGGCGGCCTTTGCTCAGGTATTGATTGCACTGTTCGGCCAATTTGCGCCAGGCCGTCACGCGAAACCAGGTGGTCTTCTCCCGCGCTTCCCCGTTGCTGTCGGTCCAGCGGCGATTGACGGCCACACTGAAGGAGGTGACCGGAACGCCGGTGGGTGTGAAGCGCATTTCCGGGTCAGACCCTAGATGCCCCACGATGACAATACGTTGATACATTGCCTCCTTACCTCCTGAACATTTCGAGTTGTGCAGTTATGCTGTTTTTGTCGTGTCGCGCAGAGGGAGCGGTGAAAGGAAACAGGGGGAATACGGGCTTGGGTTGAAGGTATCCCGTGTCGGTGTGTTCCCTTCGTTCTTGGTCATAGGCCATACGCTACACGGCCATGCACCACGTTGCGATCCGCCCGCCACAAAGGATTGTACTTTAGGGGCAGGGCCATGTCAATGTTTGACGACCGGTGCCAAAGGAAGGGCGAGTCGGTCATTCGGTCGCGGTGAGTGGTAGGCGAGGAGGCCCTCTGGGCAAGCCTTAGTCCGGTGCAGGAAAGGAGGCGCTTGCCCTTTGGAAGAGGGCTATCACTTCGGCAGCGACTTCTTCTACACTTTTGCCTGTGGTGTCCACGTGATAGGGTAGGGCTTCATAAGCGGGTCGTCGGCGGGCCAGCAGCGTTTTTAAAGTCATTTCCCAATCCGAATGCGCCAGGAGGGGGCGGTCGGTTTGTCCACGTAGGCGGGCGATAAGGGTCGCCTCGTCGGCCCACAGGCAAATGACGATGCCGGTACGGGTTAGCAATGTGCGAAGCGCGTCGTTCACCAGGGTACCGCCACCGGTGGCGATCACCAGCCCATGCCGGGCAGCCAGTTCCTGCACCAGGGCTGCTTCCAACGCACGGAAATACATTTCCCCTTCTTGGGCGAAAATATCCGCGATAGAGCGCCCTTCCCGTGCGGCGATGAGCGCGTCCATGTCCACGAAGGGGCGCTGTAGCCGAGCTGCGACGAGACGGCCCACCGTGCTTTTGCCCGTTCCCATGAAGCCGGTGAGAATCAGGTTGAGGTCCTTCGCTGCTCCTGATTGGGCGCCCATGCTTCTAACCCCAGGCGTTTCAAGGTCTCCGGCAGGGGAAAGCCGGTGTTTTCATCCCAGCCGCGGACCCGGTAATACAGGGTAAGCAGGGTGTCTATGTCGGGCACGTAACCGGCACTGTGCCCTCGTGTGAGTGGACGTTGCAACATCTTGGGCAGTTGGTCGTCCTCGCGCGTCATGCCCAGGCGGTAGTTGAGCAGTCGTTTAAGGGTGTAGATCCGTTCGCCCGCCTGTGCCACGTCTTCCACGGTCCAATCCCAGCCGGTGACGGCATTGAGCAGTGCGACCAAACCCTGCGCGGTGACATCTTCGAAGTGACATAGGATCACGGAGTTAGTAAACGCGCGATAGTCCATCACCCGAGCGGTGACGCGTGCTTTCTCCTCCGAGATCTCCCACCGGTCACCGGCGGTGATGCCCAACTCGGGTACCTCTCGCCCGGTATCCACGTGGTACATGTCGCCGGACATGTGGTCCGCGCCTCGAGGTGCGGTGGCGTATACCAGGGCCATGCCGCTAAACGCTCGAGGATCGTGGTAAGGGACTTCCAGGCCCTTGACGTGGACGGCCAGTTCCGGCACACCCAGCGTTTCCGCTGCTCGTTTCACCCCTTCGGCCAGGACATCGCCAATGCCCTCGCGTCGTGCGATCTTTTCCACCAGTTGAATTGCGGCCCGGCTGTTCCCCCAAGACAGATCCAGCCCGTCCACATCGTTGGGCTTGAGGATCCCTTCGTTGTACAGGTAAAAGGCAAAGGCCACTACGGCCGAGGTGGATATCGTGTCCAGACCGTATCGGTTACACAGGTGTCCGGCATAGGCGGCGTCGGCCAGGTTGTCGGCACCGATCATGAAGGAGAACCCCACCGCGGTCTCGTACTCCGGGCCATCCACGTGAGGTTCGTCGTATTCGGGCAGGCGAATTTCTCGCCCACAGGCGATGGGACAGCGGTAGCAAGGTACGTGTTTAAGCAGGTACAGGTCGGTAAGCGCAGGCGCGCTGACGTTCTGGACCCAGGGTTCCACGTCCCCTTCCGTGTAATACCGGCCAGGCACGTCCCCATACATGGCCCCGACTTCGGTGTAGAGGATAGTCCCGCCCAGGCGGAGCATCTGGGTGTAAAGGTCATCAATGACAAAACGCATGGTACGCCGTAAGATGTCCCGGAAGGACTCAGGGTGAGCGATGGGGACTTTGGCGTTACCGTGGACCACAATGGCCTTCAAGCCTTTGCTGCCCATCACCGCACCCAGCCCGGTACGCGCTGCTGCTCGGCCGTGGTCGTTCATGATAGCCGCGTAACGGACACGTCGTTCGCCGGCGGGGCCGATGGTGGCGATGCGGGCCTTAGGCAACCCCAGTTTCTCCCGCAGGTACGCCTGGACCCGATACGTGTCCATACCGCCGATGTGAGGCATTTCCACCAGGCGGGCGTGTCCGTTGTCGATGACCAGTACGACCCAAGGGTCTGCTTGGCCGGTGATAAAGATACCGTCATACCCTGCAAAGCGAAGTTCTGGTCCCCAGAAACCTCCGCTGTTGGCCTCACCGACGAGGCCGGTCAGGGGAGAGCGAGCCACAACACTGTAGCGGCCGGCCGCGGGGATAGGCGTGCCCACGAAAGGGCCGGTCATGAAAATAAGGGGCGCTTCTGGAGCATAAGGATCCGGTGGGGGGGTTAGGAATTCTCCCAGCAGGCGGGCACCCAACCCGGAACCGCCCACAAACTGGTAAGCCATCTCCGGATCGAGAGGAATCTCTCTCAGTGTCCCTGTGGAGAGGTCCACATGGAGCCAACGTCCCATATATCCACCGTTGTATTTTGCGGGCTTCATATGAGCCTTTCCTCCCCTGAAAGCCCAGACGTGATACTTTGTGCTTATTTACGCCGCAGGCGACGCCAAAGCGTATAGGCGGCGCGGCTGACCCAAAGACGCCAAGGGTGGTGTACACGTGTGCTGCGCCCGTAATTTACCTGGGTACCCCCGAATTTCGCTTTAAAATGGCGCACGCCGTATGGTTTGTCCGGGTGCCCTGCCCCCCCAAAGTCGAACGTATGGTAGCCCGCGCGGATGGCCCAGCGCAACACATACCATACCATGAAGTCGTTGGGGCGCAACCGTTGATGGGACGCCCGGTACGCTGCGTACCAATCCAGCACGGTGTCGCGATGAAGGAGGACGGCGCGAGCAGCCACGGGGGTGTTTTCGTGCCAGGCGAGCCAAAAGCGGGCTTGTCCGCACGGTACCAGCAGCCGGTGTGCTGCGGCAAAGAGTCCAAACGGGGCCAGGGGAACCCGAGCCCGGAGATACCCTTCCTGCATAATATCATACCAGATGGCCAGGTCGTCCGGCGTTTTGACCTCTCGGGCGACGAGCCCCTGCTTTTCGGCCCGTCGGATGTGCTGGCGCGCGTTGGGCTTCAATCGTTGCCAAACACCTTTCTCCCCATCTGTCAGGGAGATCAGGAAATTCAAATGGGGTTCCCAGCGGTAGCCCGTTGCGTTGAGCGCGGCCCGCCAGGGGCCGGGATCGGACATGTGACGTAGTTCGGTGAACAGCGCGATGCCGGCCCGACGGTTGTGCTCCTCAAGAAGCGCGCGCAGCGCGTCCTGTCCCCGGTCGCTCTCTTCGGCCAGGAAACCGCCGTACGCGACCACTCGAGTGGTCCAGCGGGCAGCGAGGCCTCCTTTCAGCGTGATTCGCACCGCGGTCAACAGGGCTACGGGACGGCCGTGGTCCGTCACTGCGGCCAGCAGGAGGGGGGTGTGTCCCTCTGCGCGCGCGAAGACTGCGTGCATGAGCGGGGTGTGGAAGATAGAACTTCGAGGATGGGAAGCCACAAATTCCTCCCACACCTGCTCGGGCAACTCGGTGACTACCCGCCATCGGCTCATAGCGTTACCCTCGGGCTAATCGGCTGAGAAAGTCCCACCAGGTGACCGCGTCCAGGTCGCCCGTGATGCACAGCGCACATCGGGCCCCGTCCGGCCAGGGCGCAATACGCACCAGCGGTGAGACGTGTGTGTGCACGCGGTGCCATACCTCGGCCTGCACCGCAGGGGTCCACGTGGGTGTGTCCAGCACTAGGGCCTGCTGACCGGTGGCGGGTTCTACGATATACCCCGCGGCCCGTAAGGCTTCTACACCGGCTTGCGGTACTTGACCGGTTACCCCGATAGTGGGGCGCCGGGGGCTGTACAGGGTGACCTCTGGGCCTGGGACGTGGTACCAGTGGTCATCCCACCGTTCATGGCCTGGGGGCAATGTGGCGTTGACCAGCAGCGAAGCGTTCGCCAGGCCCTCCACTGTGATGTGCCATCCCCCGTTGGTCGGTTGTACTTTGACCACCGCCTGGGCACGTGCCTGCCACCAGGCAGCAACCGCCTGCATGGTCGTGATCCATACGGGCGGGCGTAGCGTTCGGGCGGCAATTAACACCTGGCGGAGCGCATCCGCACAGGTGAAGAAGCGTTCGGGGTGCAATTGCAATACCAGCAACCCACCCTGCCGGTGTGTAGTGGTGAGCATGTGATGCCATACACCGGCAATAGCCGCCGAGTCACGCCACCCTAAGCGGTCGACCAGCATCTCATCATCCGGCAAGCTAACCGGAAGACGCAGGACACCCTGTTGTTGTACAGGATACAGCGGCCAGGGGGAGAGCGTCTGCGCGCCGTAGAAGAGCAGCACACGACGCATGCGTTGGTGTGCGAAGGTGTCCAAGGTCGGAACCGCGTCCCAGTAGACGGCCAGGCTGCTGTCGTACACGTTGATCTCGCGCAGGGCCTCCAGCAGGGTGGGGTTCCAGCGCAGGTAAGGCGCGCGGAAGCCGTGTACAGGTAGGCCATGGGCCCGGAAACGTGCTACCGCTTGCCGGATATGACGGCGTTGTTCTTCAGGGGAAAGGGCCTGCATATCCACATGCACATCTCCATGAATGGCAATTTCAGCCCCCTGCGCGTGAAGGTAAGCGATGAGGCGTGGATGACGGGTCACCACCGTGGCGGGTGTAGGGAAGGTGGGGCGTACGTCGAAGTCGGCCAGCAGGTTCAGGTAGGCTGTCAGTGTGCGGGCCATGCGGGTTTCGGTGGGCCCCAGCTGGCGGGCAATGGCCATACCTCGTTCCCAGGCTGTACGCCAGCCTTTGGACACCAGCAAATGTTTAAGGTAGCTCATCGACATCCTCCGGGCGCACACGTCGGCCTCGATAGCGTTTGGCTACCACGTGTGGATCCTTGCCCTCAGCGAGCAGGCGAAGGTACTGGTCTACGATCAGGTGTATGGCCAGGGGAGGCATGGTGAAAGGCACCAGGGGAGTGGTGCGCGCGCGGTGAATAGCGTCCCCCAGCCGGGCCAGATCTCGACACCAGATGAGGTGCCCCCGCGCGCTCAGATGGCTAAGCAGGTCCTCTTGGTGCTGGTCGGGGCGGTCGGGATTATCCACGCTGACCAGGGGGATGCCGCGGTGTAAGACCTCGATGGTAACGCCAATGCCCCCGTGGGCGACCACTACCTGCGCGTGTTCATAGTATGGGTCCAGGCTGGGCGCGTGTCGAAACCAGCGCGCTTGGACCGGTACGTACCGACCAATGCCGATTTGCATAATTACCGGCAGATCCAGGCTCGGCGCCAACCGGTCCATGGCCTCAATGAGTGGGTCAAAGTCCCCCGAGCCTACCGTGACGAAGATGATAGGACCATCAGGTTGGGGAAGTAAGTTGTTTTGGTATGTCATTGTATCCTCACCCGTGGAGCAGTCCGGCAAAGATCGCATCCGGAAATACGTGTTCCTGTAACTCGGGCCACTGGACGAAAAACAGGTCCGCTCGGCCGTACATCCACCGACCGGTGCGGGAGGGATGTCGGACGCGTGCACCGTTTTCGACGTAAATAATATGCGCCCCCAGGAGCTTTTTGGCCAGTAGGGCGGCGGGCACGGCAAGCCCAGGACCGGAATGCATGACCACGTGTGGCCGCACCCGGAGCACGATCCAGAGGGATTGCCACGTTAACCGCAGGTAGCGTAGGACGACCTTCCATGTGGGTTCTACCTTCCACTGGGGGCGGTTGCACCGATACACGGGACCGGGAATGCGAATTTTTTGTTCGCTGAGTTGCTCCTCTTTCACCACCATATACGCGTATTCGTACTTCGGTCCCAACAGGTCTACCAGGCGGATCATCTCCACCGTATGGCCGCCTTCTCCCAAAATGACCAGTACACGGAGACGGGTAGGCTGGGTAGGTGGATGGTTCATTGTTTCCTCTCCAACACACGTTCGTACACGGCTTTCACCCGCCGAGCGGTAGCTTCCAGGGAAAGGTGTTGCACACGATGACGACCGTCTGTACGACGTCCGAACTGCAAGGCCTGGGCAATCGCTGTGGCCGTTCCTTCCACCGTTCGATCACAGAAATAACATCCTGCAGTGTCGCCGATGACCTCCCGAGCGTCACCCAGGTCACCTGTGACAATCGGTAAGTTGCACGCCATGGCCTCTTTAATGACCATCGGTGATCCTTCGGCTTCGGACACGAGCACCAGCACGTCTGCCGCGTTCATGTACAGGGGGATGCGGTCGTGTGGTTGGCCGGAAGCGATCACCAGCTCTACAGGCCACCCCTGGGCCTGCAGTTGGGCCACTGCCGCTTCGATGACCCATATCCGTTTGTCCGGACGACGTTGCCCCACAAAGAGCACGAGCTGTCGGTCCATGGGTAGATTTAACTTCGCCCGCGCGGTCTGTTGGTCCATGGGACGGAATAGGTTTAAATCCACACCTGGCGGGATAATGGCGTCTACTCGGGTGCCTAGGTGTTCGGCCACCCACCGGCTGGTCACAATAATGCCGTCGGCCAGGCGGGCCAGCACTTTGGACAGCGGTGCAGTAAAGGAAATGGCCACCTCATTGCCGTGGAAAGTCACCACTAGGGGTTTGCTCCACTGGACCCGTGCTACCACCCCGGTGAGCGCGTAGTGGGCGTGTATTAGGTGATACGGACGAGCTCGTACCTGGCGCCAGAATGCGGGCAAGGCTAGAAAGTAGTGGGCGCGTTGGGACCGACCGTCCACATAGAACACGTCGACGCCCACACCTAAAGAGCGCAAGGCGCGCACCTCATCGTACACAAAGGTGCCAAAATCCTCAGCCCCGGGATGAGGATACATGTTGGTCACCACCAGAACTCGTAAAGTCGCTTTGGGCAGTGCCGGGTCCGGAAAGAACCGATACGCCATTGTCGCTGTGCTTGTCCCCTGCTCGTGTAGAGTTTTATCAGACCATGTTAACCTCTTAGGTTTTCCGGGCATGAAACCTGGCCATCACCTCCCGGTAAACGGCCACATGGCGGTGTGCTAAGGGCGTGGGATGAAAGCGTTGACGGGCTTCTGTGCGCGCAAGTTCGCCCATCTTTAAGGCACGGGAGGGATCGGCCAGCGCGTCTTGGAGCGTCGCGGCGAGCACATTCACGTCCTCCGGAGGGACCAGCCAACCTGTCCGTCCGGGCGTAATCATGTAGGGAACGCCGCCCACGGCCGTGGCTACTACCGGGCGGCCCGCTGCCATGGCTTCCGCGATGACCACAGGTGCTGTCTCCTGCAAGGAGGGTAGCACAACCACTTGGGCACGCCCGTACGCGTCGCGAAGGCGGGAGCGGTCCAGCGGTCCAAGGAAGCGCACACGGGATGCCAATCCCCACCGGTGGACTTCGGCCTGACAGGCAGCTGCGTACCGGGGGAAAGAGACGGTTTCGCCGGCAATGTCCAGTCGTGCGGTGGGGTCGTTGGATGCCACTTGGGCAAACGCGCGGATAAGGGTCAGGATACCTTTGCGGGGAATCACCCGTGCTACGCAGAGTATTTGTCCGGGCACCATGGCCGTAGAGGGCACGTGAAAGTAACCGGGGTGTACGGGATTCTCTATGGGATGTAACCGCGCTTGGAGCCAGGGATATGCTTCACGCAAGTAAGGGCTGATGGCGATCACCTCTTTGCTGCGGGCCAACACCCAACGTTCAAACCACCGGTCCACCTCCCGGGCCAATCGTCTGCGCCATCCCCACACGGTGGGCGCTTCCCGGGCCATAATGCCGTGGACGGTGATCACGTGGGGAAAGGGTGAAGTGACCGCGGCGGCTGTGTACACGTCTGACCCGTGCGCGTGTACGATATCGGGCTGCAGTTTCACCAACGCGGCCCGTAACCGTCGGATGCCCCGCCAGTGCCAGGTGAGGCGTCCATACCGGGGCTGTGGCAGGACGGTCACCGTCACCTGGCCCTCGGTGTGTTGTGTAGGTGTGTCTATGTCCGGCCGCAACGTCAGCACGTGTACTTCAAGCTCATCCATCTTGGCGAGCGCCTGGGCAAGCAGGTAGGTCACCGCTTCCACCCCGCCCAGCACCTGTTGGGGGTCTCGTGGGTACAGGCCAAGGATCGCCACACGCACCGGTTATCCCTCGCCCCTGGCACGCGCGTGGGTGTGGGCCATGTAGCCAAGAATGCTGCCCATCAGAGTGTAAAAGACAATGTTGCTGTACTGGGCGGGGTCCGCGTCGATGGTAGCAATGATGGTCACGTAGCCCACGAGAGCGGCCAGGGCTACCACGGCCCAACCGCTACTGGCATCCCGGTGGGTGTTCAATCCCAGGGTAGAGCGCCACAGTCCTTCGGAACGGCCCTCTACCTCTCGCCACAACTGGCGGTAACGGGTGGTCATCTCCCGTATCATGCCTGCCAGCATAAGGACATAGCCGCCCAGGGCGAACACGCCGGCCTGAGCAAGAATGCCCACAAATGTGTTGTGTGGTAAGGGCATCCACTTATCGTCGTACTTCTCAAAATACCCCCGTTGCAACGTAATGGGCCCGTAATTGGGATACCCGATGCCCCACAGAGGGGATTCTCGCCACAATTGAAGGGCGATATCTGTGGTGCGAACACGTGCAGTCAGCGAGCCCTCATAGCTTAATCGGTAGCGATACAACTCGGTTTGAGTGAATTGTGACCAGGTGAGGGCCAAAAGGAGACCGCCGCTTATCACCCCGGCCAGAAATATTCGGCGCCAGCGAGGAAACCGCACGGCCAACACCATCATGACCAGAAAGGCGGCCAAGTATCCGGCCCGGCTGTACAGGAAAACGATGGTGACTACAACGATGGCGGTGTACAGCAGGTACCCCAAGGCCTCCCAGCGGTGTTGGCTGCGCACAAAGCGGTAGATGGCGATGGCCAGTACCACCGTCATAATGGCCGCGTGGTACACCGGGTTGCCGAACAGCGCGGTCACCCGACGGAGCGTGCCCACGTACAGGATAGAGCGCCCCCACGGATAGAACCAGATGCGCCCTCCGAGTGATTCGCCCAGCGCCAGAAACGCCACGTATCCACCTACCACCAGAAGGGCGTTCAAGACAAGCTGCAGCCGTCGTTCGTCTTGGACCATAATACGGGTGAAAAAGTACGCGCTGAGTGGTATCACGTACGCGTCGAACGCGGTTTGCAGTGCAGGGACCATACCCTTGAGGGCCATACGGGTGGCCTGTAACATCCCCACCAAGAAGAGCACCATGCCCACTTCGGTCCATCCCAGGGGCGGGAGAGGGCGACGGCGCGCAGCCAGCTCGGCGAGCAGCACAACGCCGACCACCAGCGTGCCCGTGCGGACCAGGCTAAGGTCCGGGATGCCGACCCCCATGGCGAGGTTGAAGTTCCAAAAGGGCGCGAAAGGTGCGAGGACAAGCCAGAAGAGAAAACCCGCCAGGGGATTCAAAAAGGCGAGCATGGCAGTAAATCCCTGAACCACCAGGGCTACGGTGCGCTCCCAGCCCCGTTGGGAGAACACGTTGACCAGCCAGAGGCCCGCCGCGATGGCCAAGGTGGCCTGCAACAGCAGTCCTGCTATGCGGACCCCTACGGCGCGTGCATCGCCCAAGGTAGTGAGGGGGTTCGGCATCGTAATCTTCACCTCACCCTCCGAACACCGTTTCATAAATGTCCATGATGTGGCGAGCTGTGTCGCGAGCCTGAAAGCGGCGTGCCACATCAGCGCGGGCTGCTGCTCCCATACGTCGGGCCCGTTCTGGATGGCGTAGCAGTTCCACTATCGCGTTGGCCAGGGCGTTCGGATCGCCCTGGGGGACGAGGTAGCCGGTTTCACCATGACGCACAATCTCCACCGGTCCGCCTCCTCGGGTTGCCACGACCGGTCTGCCCGCAGCCATCCCTTCCACGATTACCCGGCCAAAGGGTTCATCCCGCAGCGAGGCGTGAACCAGCACGTCCACCAGCGCGTACAGGCGCAACGCGTCCTCCCGATGCCCCAGAAACCGTACCTGTTCTGCCAACCCGAGCCGGCGGGCAAGGGCTTGTAACGCTTGTTGATAGCCCCGATCGGCCACCTCTTCACCGCCAACCACTATCACTTGCACGTCGGGTATGGCCGCTGTAACCTGGGTCAGCGCGTGCAGAAAGACTTGGTGTCCCTTCCACTCCGTCAACCGACCGAACATCCCTATCCGGGGGCGTTGGGGGTCCAACCCCAGCGCCCGAAACAGCTCAGGCTCGGCTTCGGTGGGGATTTCCTCCATATCTACCCCATTGTACACCACATAAATGGCCGTGTCACGCAGCCCCTGTGCCTGCAAACAGCGCGCTACGGCCTGGGAGATGCACACGAATGCCCGCACGGAACGGGCCAACCAGCGGTCCCATAGGTCCCATTGTTCCCACCCCCGCACGTGGCACAAGGTGGGACGGCCGGTCCAGCGGGCGGCCAGGGCTGCCGGTCGGTTGACTACCAGCTCCGCGTTTAAATGAATGATGTCCGGTCGTACCTCATCGATGACTCGACGGATACGGCGTGCTTCGGGCCAGAAACGTCGGTACCACCGCCCTATATTGCCTCCCGCGTGCCAGATGCGCGCTAGGCGCGGGTGTTGCCGAATCCAGGCGCCGAACCGTCCCCGGCGTATTCGGTCGACGCGTGGGCCAAAGCTAACCCCTTGACCTTGTTGGGTAGTGAGGGTATAGACAGACACCTCCAGGTGTTGGAACCGGGTCACGTATGGGTTTCCCTGGGCTAGGAGGATCACCGGTTCATAACGACGGCGGTCCAGGTGACGGATCAAGTACCATAAGCTGACCACCGAGCCACCTGGAGTGGGTGCCAGGTCAATGTAAAGCACCCGGCGTGGGGTCATAGGGTCTCCTGCCGTGGGTGGGATGCTGCCACGGGTCGGCGTAGGAGGTGTGTGACAACTTCCAACGCCAGGGCCAACACAATGCCCAACAAGAGGGCGACGAACGCGCCGTACAGCACGTACCGTGCTATCGGTCGAGGGGCACGGGTGACCGGCTCGCGTTCGCCTTCGATGATCTGGAGGTAACCGCTGCTCAACGCAAGTTCCTCTTTTGTGCGGGCTTCGTTCAGTTTATCAACCAGGAATGCGTACTGGTCCTCTGCCATTCGGATATTCAGCGTTAGGCGTTGATATTCGTTCTGGAGGCCGATCAGTTCGGCCAAGCGGGTCTGGTACTGGGCAATCAGGCGATCGTATTCGTCCACGCGCGCCCGATGACCTGCGGCGAGCGCGTCTTGGGCAAGGGCTTCGGCCTCGAGGGAACGAGCTTGGGCTTGCGTCGCGGTGGCTTCGTCTTCTTGGCCCGCGGCAGCGAGGGTCGTCGCTTGCTGGCGGAGGCGGGTAGCTTCCTGACGATACGCCCGGGCCAGCGCTTGGGCCTGTTCGGCAGCCACCTGGGCTCGGTCCCGCTCTAGCATGAGTGCCCGGATTTGATCCTGCAGCGCGGTGGCTTCACGGTCGATATCGGTCAGGTTGTACTTAAGCCGAAAGTCGCGCAGTTGTTGGCGGGCTGCGTTAACCGCTTCTTGTTGTTCCACTACTTGCTTTTCCAGAAAGATGCGGGTGGCCGTGACGCTGCGAGTGCGCATCGAACGATAAAAGGCCAGGGCTTTGGCAATGTGTACCTCGGCCATGCGACGGGCAAGGGTGGCCGACGGAAGGTTGCGGTACACGACAATAACGGTTGTTCCCTCAATGCGGGGCCACATGGCTTCCAGGATGTCATCTGCCGTCAGGCTGGTGCCCAACTCGTCGTTCAGCGTGGAGGCGGTATCCCAGGCAACATCCCGGTTGCGGAGGACGTCGATGAACTCTACCCCGATACGAACTTTGGCTTCATCGCCGGTGGGTTGACGTACACGGGTGAACAGCGCGACGTCCTCGGGTTCCACAAGCAACGCTTGCAGACGCACGGTGGCTTGATAGTGCACGGGTTGAGAGGCTACCGTGTAGTAAATGCCTCCCACCGTTACCGTCACCAGCAGCGCAATTAGCCACAGTCGTTTCAGGATAATCTGAACGTATGGCTTCAAAGAATCCATCGACCTGTTTACCTCGTATGGGCCTGCCCAATGTGGATCACACCACTTTAGGCTCTGTACCGTCTGCGCGGGGAGTATAACATAATCTAAGAGCTGGCTCCCAAAACCTGACCACCAGAAGCAGACATGTCGTTGTCTCCTCTGGCCCCGATCGGCGGCGTGTCCAGGGTAGGTTTGTGTTCCCCTGGGTCAGGCTGCGTTACCGGGCGTTCGGCTACTAAAACCCAACCCAACGCGTCCTGTCGTGCCCAGGGTATCAGGCGGTCCAGGAGGGAGGCCAGGAGGTCCAGGGGGATGACCACCGGGAGAAGAAGCCAAGAGGCTGCCAGAACACGCGCGTGCGGGCCCCACACCAGACGGACCGGCAGGCATGCTTTGAACACTAAGGCCCCCAGAATGTCTTCGCATCGGGCCAGAAAGGCAGTAAAGAGGCCTCCAAGCTGGATGACACTTGTGACTTGGAAGCCGGCCTGACGGGCCAAGTAGGTGATCCCATACCGGGTAAATCGGTAGTAGTCATGGGGTTCATAATGGAGCCCCCACGTCATAGGCACGGTGACGTACAGTAATCCCCCCGGTTTCAAGATCCGGTACATCTCGCGCAGAGCTTGGGCCGGCTCAGGCACGTGTTCCAGCACTTCGGTGCAGATCACACCGTCGAACGTTTTCCCCGCGAAGGGCAATGCCAGGGCGCTCCCTACGACGGTGAGACCTCTCGTCGGGCTCACGTCCACGGCTACGTACTGCACATCAGAGGACAACAAGGGACGGAATGGCTGGTTCCCCGCGCCCACATCCAACACCTGCCCGCGCAAGGTGGCAAGCCAGTGTGCCGCGGCCCTGTAAAGTCGCCACCGATAAGTGAAAAAACGCGCCTGTCGGTGCAGATATCGCCAGATGTGCCAGTTGTTCACCCGTTACCTCCACCCTGTCAACGCGTGTTTGCAGCCTTCTGGTACCAAACGTTTGCGTTATTCAAGTGTTGTAAAGGTCTGCAGGAGGACGTGATCACCGATAGGTTGCCCCTGCGCATCTATGACCGGCACCCGTTGCATGGTCCGCACGTCATATAGGCCCGCGATGAGCCGGTAGGGCCCTGGGGGGAGGGATTCCGGCAACGTGAGGGTATATTGGTCCACCACGTATTCCCCGGGAAGCCAGGAGGTAGTCGGCGCGGCTCCATGTTGGGGGATGTGATCTTCCTGGGCGAGCACGCGGTTGTTGGGGTCCAGCAGTTGGACAAAGCCCGTATAGCTGACGCGCGTGGGACCCCCGGCCCGCCACACCAGTGTGACCTCTACCCGGTTGCCGGGGCGGATCGCGCCTTCTACGGTGTAGCCGATGAGAACACCTGCCGTGCTCAAGCGAGGGGGCGGGTCAAGGGGGGCCTTCACTGCAGGTGGGGTAAACCGTCGCGCGCGGCCTTTCACCTCTATCTGGCCCAGGAATACCGGCCCCCAGGCGATGCCGTTAGGGGCTTTCAGTTCCAGTTGGACGTTGTAGGTACCTGGTGAGGTTTCGGCGGCAATGCGCCAGTCTATAATATCGCGCACCAATTCCCCTGCCGTCCACCGGGATGACGCATACCATGCCACCGGAGGCGTGAGCCATGTGTCCGCTACGTTACCCGTTGTGTCAACCAAGCGCAACTGCACTTGAAGGTCCGGCAAGGGGGCGTGTTGGGCCTGCCACAGGAAGGAAATGGGCAACACGGTGCCGGGGGCAACCTCCCGACGTAAGAGGGTCGCCTCTATCAGGGCTAAGGGGGCCTCTGCCAAAGCCCGGGGGGAGAGCTCTGGGAAGGCGGCGGCGCGACGGATTTGGACCTGCCCTATCACCGCGTCCACCCCTGCCATCACGTTCGGGGCCTCTTGAACCGAAAGGGGGCGGGTGGTGTCGGGGTCGTATACGCGCACGGTGACCGTGTAAGAGCCGGGGGGCGTGCCTAAAGGGATTTCCAACAAATAAACGTTTATGGTGGTCTCGTTCTCACGCCAAAAGGGAGGCGCAAGGTGACGGTCGTTCAGAAGTCGGCGGTCATCTTGGGCGATGAGGTGGCCGTCCGGGTCCCACAGGCGCACACTGGCTTTATACGGCGCTCGGGGCTCACCATTCCGCTGCCAGCGAAGGGCCACCCACACCGGCCGGGGAGTATGTTGGGTCTCCTCCGGAAGAGCCGGTGTCGGTGCTTGTCCCATGGCAGTGTTTATCACGGTTAGGCCATCACTAAATTGTACGTAAGTTGCTTGCCAGGTATCTGCCAGCGCATATGAGGCGTTGGACGGCACCTGGAAAACATCCACCCGATATCCTCGGAACGAGCGACTCTGCACATGGATACCGTACTTACGCAATAGGTAGGGCACCAGGCCTCGCGGGTCGGTATCCGATTTGTACCATTGGACCCAGAACACCCGTTGTTTACCCTGAGCCAGGCGGTTCAAGCGGTCGGCGACCGTTTGGGCATCGACAAACAGATAATACGCCGGGGCTACCTGGGGGGAGGGTGGCGGAGGGTGCTCCGGGCGTTTGCTAAAGCGGGGGTAATAGAACCCAAGCGGGTAAGGCACATCCACGAGGATAACGTCTTCCGGCCCGGCTGCCTCCATCAGCCAGGTCGCCAGGCCGGAGGTATCCTCTCGGAAGTAGTCAGGGTTGAACTGGTCGGCGTAGATGCCGGCTGTGAGAAATACAACCAGGGCAAGGGTGGTGCTCAGGCTCACAAGGCGCCATCGGTGCAGCTGTTCCAGGCCGAACCCCACCAGCAAGGCCATAAAGGGCACCACGAATGAAATGTATCGGGGGGCGAAGGTGGCCCGTTCTACCAGAACCACATAATACAGCGTTATAGGTATGATGACCGAGGCGAGGAGGAAGGCCACAGCAGGACGTGAAGCACGTTGGTGTAGACCGCGCAGCGTTGCTACCAGGAAAAGGGCGCCGGTAAGCAACATTCCCCCTATCGTCCATGGGGGCCAGGCGGGCAGCCCCACGGTGAACGTTTGCCACAGCGTGCGCAGGTATTCGAGCCACGAGGGCACTTGCAGGTTAGGATTGCCATAAGGGGCAATCTGTTGATAGGCCCGGAGGGCCTGAGGTGAGAAGAGCAGAAGGGACCACACCCCTGCCAGGAACAAATCGCGCGCACGTTGCCGAATGGCATCCGTTACCCGGCGTGCACGTGTCAGGGCTATACCCAGCGCGGTGAGGGCAAACAGGTACCACGCACTAAGCACAAACACGGTGGAATAGTGAACCAGTACGGCTGCGGCCATCAGAGTGCCCAGGCCCAGCCAGGTCCGGGATCGCCCTTGCCATACCTGCCAGAACTCCCGCGCGGTCAGGGTGAGGAGGGCAAAGGCCAGGGTATACATGCGCGTTTCCTGGGCCTCGCCGATCAGGAAAGGGGCCAGGGTGATGTACAACGCTACCCCCCAGCCGAGGCCTACACCTCCGAGACGTCGAGCTAGCGCGATGCTCAGCGGTACCAGTAATACACCCCACCAGAGGGAAAAGAACCGGGTAGTAAAGGCGGTGATACCGGCCACTTGTAACCACCCGTGGAGCAACAGAAAGTATCCTGGCGGGTGAATGTCCAGTTCCGGTGCCTGTAAAATCGCCTGTACCGGGCGGGAGGCCACGTCGATGTTGCGCGCTTCATCCCACCAGATGTCCTGGACGTCCAGGCGCCAAAGCCGTAACCCCCAGGCCAGCAGGATGAGCCCCAGCCATCCCCATCGGTGCCACCTGTTGGGTGTGTCCAGCCTTTCGGCCATTTATTCCTCCCCCACGGTGTCGCGAATGGCGTAGGGTTCCTCCCGCAGGGCCACGTGGGCGATCATCTCTCCGAGGAGGCCAAAGGAAATGAACTGTACGCCCACGATCATCAGCAACACGCCCAAAGTGAGCAATGGGCGGGTGCCGATGGGACGCTGTCCCAAAAACCACAGGACGGTCAGGTACACGTTGATGGCCGTTCCCGCCAGCAAGCTCACCACGCCCAGGGACCCAAACAGGTGCAAGGGACGCCAAGTGTACTGGGTGAGGAAGAGCACGGTGATCAGGTCGAAAAACCCGATTGCAAACCGGCTCACGCCAAACTTGGATCGGCCATACCGTCGGGGCCGGTGGTGCACTTTAATTTCTGTGACGCGAAATCCCCGCCAGGCGGCCAGTACAGCGATGTAACGGTACAGCATACCATAAATGCGTATCTCTTGAACCACCTCGCGGTGATACGCCTTAAAACCACTGTTAAAATCGTGGAGGGGCACACCGGTCAGCGTACGGGTAGCCCAATTGAACAGTCGGGAGGGCCATCTCTTAGTCCAGGGGTCGCGGCGGGGGTATTTCCAGCCGTTGACCACGTCCCATCCCTCCTCTAAAGCGGCCAGAAACCGGGGGATCTCCGCGGGATCGTCCTGCAAGTCGGCATCCAGGGTGATGATCCACTTCCCACGAGCCGCACGAAAGCCGGCGGTCAGCGCGGCAGCCTTGCCGAAATTACGTCGTAATCGTATGCCCCGCACGCGCGCGTCCGTGTTCGCCAGACGACAAATGATCTCCCAGGAAGCATCTCGACTGCCGTCATCCACAAAGATCACCTCGTAAGAGAGGGTTAAAGGTACGAGGGCTGCTTGGATTTCGGCGTGCAGTTGAGATAAGCTCTCGGCTTCGTCGTATACCGGCACTACAATGGAGAGGTCAGGTGGGGTCGATGTTCTGTTTTCCGCCATCCTGGGCCTCCCCTCTATTCTGTCTCACCGTCCACAAAGGGGACCCCCCACCCGGCCGCGAGGAGGCGACCGAAGGCGAACACCCCCCTGGCCAGCGCGGTGACTCCGGTGACATCACGCCCCCGGGGAAGATCGCCAGGGTGCCATCCGGGAGCGCCAACGATGCCCGCATACGTTTCGGGGGACGCGATGGCCTGGCGCCACTGAATGTTTTTCCCGCCGGGAGGTGGCGTTGCCGTGGAAGCGTGGCTCGCGGCCTCGCGGGCTTTCACCTGGTTCTGGACGTAGGTTGGGTCGCTCCACTCGCCGGTCATTAACTGTTTCAGTTCCTCCAGTTCCAGGAGGAACACATCCTCACGTCTGTGAAGACGGCCATCGCTTTGCGCCTCTGTCGCCACTGCTAGGGTCCAGTGTCGACTGGCCGTGCACACCCAGGCTAGGGCGACGCGCGCGGTTTCACGCAGTTGCAACCAGGCGTTGACCCACGCCCACAGGTCCGCTCCTCGCTGTGCCGGGTCTGTGCTCTCGCCGGCCGCTTCCACCCGCGGGGTGGGGGAAGCGCGTTCTCCCCATCGTGGAGTGGCTACTTCGAAGACGGCGTCACTTAACCAGGGCCACCTGACCCCCAAATCCTCCCGTGTTATCGGGGTCGTCCTCGCGTCCAAGGCGTTCAGCGGGGCCAGGGAAGGAAGCGTGTGTACGTTCACGTGTTGGTACACGTAATCCGGTGTAGCCGACGGCAGGGCGTACAGAATGTCCGCCAGCGCGAGGGTGCTCGTGGCCAGAACGGCCAGGGCCTCCCCCGCGCGTACCGCGATTTCCTCCATCACCTGGAGGATTTCTGCCTGTTCCCAACGCAGACGCATGACCCGCCGTGCCCAGCGGGGTATCCGTTCCACTACCTGGATGGTTTCCTCGTACACGCGTTGCCATCGGTGATGAGGTGAGGTCGGGGGGAGG
>WFWT01000072.1 GCA_015490995.1 Anaerolineae bacterium
ACATAACGCTCATCCGGCCCCACGGTGCCCTCGGCCACGTAATAGCCGCACAGCCGCGCCAATTCTGGCGTGAGGGAGATGTAGCGGGACACCCACTCCGCCTGTCGGCCTGAGTTCTGGTACGTGCTCGGACGGCGGGCGCGCACCGCGGTTTCCGTGGCCTGGACTTCCCACTCCGCCGCGTACGTGAGTTGGGCTAGGTCAAAGGTCGGTGGGGGGACTTCACCTCGCGGCACGCCGACGGCCACTTTATCGCCCACTTTGAGCTCACGGGCTTCCACCCACCCTTCGGTGGTCAAGATCGGGTGTTCCGGCGTGACTTCCAACGTCACGCCGATGAGTTTTACCTTAATGCGATACAAATCGCCCTCGTAATAGCGCTGCATGGTCTCGGTGACCGGGCGAAAGCGCCCTCTGTGCGTTAACACCCGGTCCCCCACCCGCAGGTCGGCAATGCGCACAAGGCCGCGATCCGTCACCACCCGCATGTTCTCGGTGAAACACGCCGCTAACTGCCCCAACGGCGTGCCCGCGCCGGTGAAGGTGGGGGAGTTGGGCATGAACCGAAACCGGGTGAGCATTTCGTAGAACTTCTCCGTCGTGGCCTCCACGTCCCCACCCCACTCCTTGTCGGCCAGCGCGATGTGATAGGCCACCCGCCGGAACATCTGCGCGGGCGACTCGATAATGTTCCCTTCCAGGTCCCGGCGGAGGTACCGCTTGGCCAGCACCCGCAGGCTGTTTGCCGAAAGGTCTAGCTTCTCCGAGGCCTCATCCCATGGAATGCGTTCCTGCTCGATGATTTGGTGCTTCATCTGTGCATCCCGTGTGACCATGGGTTCTCCTCCCCAACCCGAAAGTGCACGTTGTCCGGACATGGGACCCTCCCCGGCGCAAGGGGAAACGTCCTCCGCCAGGCCGCGATAGGGTGCCCAATGCCCGACGTGACAGGTATCACGGCGAGGGCCGGTGGTGTCGGGTCAAAGCCACCGCCCTGCCGATGATGAATGTGCAACCTGTGGTTTTACGCGTAGGGCGCCGAGGAAAAGAGAGCCTGTGGGACGGCACTTCCCCACAGGCTTGTTGGGTTTGACACCCTCGTGGTCTGCCCCTACCCGCCAGAGCTCCTTGCCTCCTGCCTTGCTCTGTCGGACAAGGGCAGCACATTCCCGGTGTTCACCGGTAGGCTACCCTTTTGCCGATACCGCCCCGCTGCCATTATGCCGCGCGTCAGGGCTGTCGTTTACCTTCGGTTGTTTAACGTGCAGGTTTACGTACCACACGAAGTGCCAACGGCCTGTCCAGCGTTGGCAGCGGGTGCAGCGGTTGACCACCGGAACGGGGCCTGAACGTGAGCGAACGCGCCTACTCGGTATCCTCACTACCCAGCAACCGATCGATTTCCCTGCGTAAGGCTTCCAGATCTGGCAACTCCAGGTACACACTGGCAAAGCGAATGTACGCTACCGGATCGATCTCCCGCAGGCGCTCCAGGACCATGTTGCCGATCACCTTGCTGGAGATCTCTGCTTTGCCCTGGCTGAACACGAAATCCTCCACCTGGTCCACCAACGCCTCAATGGTATCCACCGGGATAGGGCGCTTTACACAGGCCAATCGAATGCCACGCAGTACCTTTTCCCGATTAAAAGGTTCACGCCGGCCGTCACTCTTCACCACCAGCACGCTGTGGATGACCTGTTCGTACGTGGTAAAACGGCGTTTGCATTGACCACATTCCCGGCGCCGGCGGATGGTTCGACCACTATCACGTGTGTCCACCACACGCGAGTTATTATGGCCACAATAGGGGCAGATCACTCACATCCCTCCTTGGGTGCGGGAAAGGAAAACACGACATATAGTACATTTGGAAGCAAAATACACTATATCTAGTGCCTTCTGCCTGGGCAGTATAACACGCTCCTGGCTAGGGTGCAAATTTCCCAACGTGCCATGGGACAGCATCCATCCACCACGTGGCCACCTTGGCAGGTATCGCGTATCGGGTGGTCCTCGGCATCGCCGAGCCGTTCATCGACCACGGGTTTCCGGCACGTTGTCCAGGGGAACTGGTGGGGGGGAAAGTTTGATGCGCACAGCGCCCTACTCTACATCTTCCTCATCGGACGTGTTCTCCTCCGATGAGGAAGACGCATCGGTACGGGTCGATACATCTTGCTGATCCTTGGGGTGAACGGTCACCTGGGCCTCTTCGGCCTCCTCCCACAACGCCGGATCGGCGTGCAGACGCGCGGGTTTCACGAGCCGTTGCCTCCTTCTCTCCTGAACCCCCAAAGACTATACCACAACCGGCCCGTATTCTCCAAACCCGCTTGCCTCCGGCCCGGGAACAAGCTACAACGGGCCACCCTGGTTGGGCACTCCCCTTGCGCCCAGGGAGCCGATGTCACGTTGGTCATCCCATACGTTACGTGTGTACATGTGAGCGCTGGGCCATACCCGGTGAGGGGTAGACCGCCCCCAATCCTCACCCTCGGTCGGGGCAAGCATCCTCGCCGACGGGAACCGAGACGTCACCGTCGACGGAGGAACGCCGGGATGTCCAGCTCGTCACTGCCACTCAGGCGCTCCGACGGGAAGGGAATGGTGCTCTTCTGGGAAGACACCTCAGAACGTTCTGCCGCGTCGAAGCCGGTGGCTATCACGGTGATGCGAATTTCCTCCTTCATGCTCTCGTCGATCACCGCGCCGAAGATAATGTTGGCCTCGGGGTGTGCGGCCCGTTGGATGATCTCCGCCGCCTGACTGACTTCGTGCAGGGTAAGGTCCGGACCACCGGTCACGTTGAAGAGGATGCCCCGGGCCCCATCGATGCTGATGTCCAACAGTGAGCTGTGGATGGCCTGTTCCGCGGCTTCGATGGCCCGGTTGTCCCCACTGGCCCGACCGATGGACATCAGGGCTGCCCCTCCTTCGCTCATAATGGTGCGCACGTCCGCAAAATCGAGGTTGATCAGGCCGGGTACGGTGATCAGCTCTGAGATGCCCTGAATGCCCTGGCGGAGCACATCATCGGCCAATTTGAAGGCTTCCAAAATGCTGATCTTCTTGTCCACCAGTTGGAGCAGTCGATCATTGGGCACCACAATGAGAGTATCCACTTCCTGGGCTAAGGCCTTGATACCCTCCTCCGCGACGCGGCGCCGTTTGGTCCCCTCGAACGCGAAGGGTTTGGTGACCACACCGATGGTCAGAGCGCCCTCCTCTTTGGCCAAACGGGCCACCACCGGACTGGCACCGGTGCCGGTGCCACCCCCCATGCCCGCGGTGACGAAGACCATGTCCGCGTTCTTCACCACCTCTCGCAGTTCGTCGATGGACTCCTCCGCGGCTTTGCGCCCGACCTCCGGGTTGCCGCCGGAGCCCAGGCCTCGCGTCAGGCGTTCACCGATGCGCAGGCGAATGGGCGCCTTGGCTTGCATGAGGGCTTGCGTGTCGGTGTTGACCGCCACAAACTCAACCCCCTGCAATCCCATTTCGATCATGCGATTTACCGCGTTGGAACCGCCACCACCGAGACCGACCACCCGAATTTTGGCCAGATTGTCTCCGTAACTCTGCACCGTTCGCTTCCCACTCATGGCTTGACCTTCCTCCTTCTCTGGATGGCGTGTTGCTGTGTGTGATGTGCCCGCCGCGGACACCTTGGCCTCCACCGAGCGCAGGGGCGCCCGCCGCCCGTGTGATGTAGATCGTTTACCCTCGTACGTGAACGCTACGCGCGGTTGCCAGGTCACGGGCGTCCCTCCCTTACCCTTCCGGCAACAACCGCCTGACCCACTCGGACAACCGGGAGCGCCAGCCCGTCGAGCTCTGCGACCCACCGGCGTGGGGAAAGCTGATGTGCGGCGCGTGACGCATGCTCCACCTCAGCAAGCCCACTACGGTGGCGAAAGCGGGAGAACGCCATTCCTCCGAGAGCCCTTGGATCTCGGGCAGCATCCCTACCCGTACGGGCACCTGGAGCCGCTCTCGCGCCAGATCTCGAAAGCCCGCCAATTGCGCGCTGCCTCCGGTCATCACCACTCCGGCCGGCAACAACCCATCATATCCGGATGCTTTCACCTCCTTCCATGCCATGTCCAGGATTTCCTCTGCCCGCGCTTCCAGGATCTGGGCCAGCAGGTGTCGGCTGATAGTGCGCCGTTCACCGCTTCCAAACCCGCCAATGGTCACCGTCTCGTCAGTGGAAACCCACTGAGGTTGCACATGGCCGTAACGCACCTTCAAGTCCTCGGCCGCAGAGAGGGGCATACGCAAACCAATGGCCACGTCCTGAGTCAGGTGGTGGCCGGCCACCGGTGTCGCGGTCACGTGCCACAGCTCCCCTTCCAGGAAAAGGGCTACATCCGTTGTCCCCCCACCTACGTCCAGCACAGCGACTCCCAACTCCTGCTCCTCCGGGGTAAGCACGGCCAACCCGGACGCCAACCCCTGCAGGACCAATTCTGTAACTTCAATGCCATTTGCCCGCACGCACTTCACCAAGTTCTGTACGGCCACCGTGGGCGCGGTGATCACCAGCGCGTCCACCTCCAGGCGAAAGCCATCCATGCCCAGGGGTTCCCGAATGCCATCCTGATCGTCCACCTTGAACGACCGGGGAAGGATTTGGACTACCTGACGGTTAGGGGGAAGGGCAATTGCGCTGGCGTTCTCCAGCGCACGACGGATCTCGTCCTCCGTCACCGTACGTATCGGTCGCGAGGCGATGGTGGCCACCCCCCGGGAGGGCACTGCTTCCACATACGCGCCGGACAAACTCACATACGCGTTGACAATGCGCGCGTCGGCAGCGCGTTCTGCCTGGCCTACAGCTTCGCCAATGGCCGCGGTGACCTCCTGAACGTTCACCACCGTCCCGCGACGTACCCCGCGCGAGGGAACCACCCCGACCCCGATAACCGCCAAGGTCTCCTCATCCACCATTTCCGCGATCATGGCGCATATTTTAGAAGTTCCCACGTCTAACGCGGCTATCAGGTCGCCCACGGTACTCTCCTCATGTTTCCTGCTTGAGATGATCCTTCTACCACCGTGCGTGCCTCTTCTCCCCGCCCGGCGTTTCTCACCGGCGGACGATCACCTGATCGGGGGTGGTAATGTCGATTAACGTGTACGCCTGTCCCGACTGACGCATTTGTGCCCAAATGGCCTCCAGGCGCTGGAGCCGTTCCTCCACGACCAACACGTCTCCCCAAATGACCTGCACCTCCTGACCCCGGAAGGGCAACATCAAGCGCAGGCCGGTGGTCGGCTCGTAAAAGACGCGCCGCATGTCAGGAAACGCGTCCTGCACGGCTAACAACATCTGCACCAGGTAAGGATTAAACCGGGGTCTGTTATCTTCCCCCTGCCACGCGGCCAACCCTGCGGGGTCCACCAGTTCGATCAAGGGTGGTCCTTCGGCCAGTGGTGGCAAAAGGACCCCCTCGCTATCCACCCAATACGTGTTCTCCCCCTGCAGCCAGCGAACGACCGGTTGTCGTTCGACCACTTGGATGTACACCGTTGCAGGCAGCCGTACCCGCACCGTAGCCTCCCGAATGTAGGGTAGACTTTCCACCCGGCGGGCGATGAGCTGGGGGTCAAGGAAAAACACGTGATACCCCTCCACCCAAGCTGCCTGGTAAACGGTCTCCTGGGGTGTGTATTTTACCCCTTCGATGCGCACGTTTTCCGCGTACACGTAGAACTCCGTCCGCCAGCTGAGAAAACTCAACACGCCAAGTATACCGATCATGATCAACAGGGCCACCACCCGCGGCCACGTCAGGGATGGCATAGACAACCGTCCGCCGTGCGGGCCCGGCCTGCCCATAGGAAGGGAACGTTCCGCGGCGAAACGCCGGCTCGGGCGGGTCGTCCGCCGTCGCACGCGCTTAGGACGGTTGCTGGTCCGTCTCGGCAACGATGTGCGCTTCGATGTTCTTCGACTGGCCATGGCGCTCCATCCCTAAATGTAATAACCTGTCCACCAGTTCATCCCCCGGCATACCGGAGGCTTCCCACAGTTTGGGATACATGCTGACCGGGGTGAACCCGGGAATAGTGTTAACCTCGTTGATGTACACCGTACCTGTTCGTCGGTCCATCAGGAAATCCACCCGGGCCATGCCGGCACCGTCAATGGCCCGAAAGGCCGTCACTGCCATCTCCCGCACCTGAAGGGCAAGCTCCTCCGACAAGGGTGCCGGAATGACCAGCCGTGTCCCCTTGTCCTCGTACTTGGCCTGGTAGTCATACCACTCTCGCCCCGGTATCACCTCCCCTGGCACAGATGCTTGTGGTCGATCATTGCCCAGAATGCTGACCTCGATCTCGCGAGCCTCGATGCCCTGTTCGACAATGATCTTCCGGTCATATTTGCCCGCCTCGGCCAGTGCAGGCCACAACGCTTCCCGGCAAGTAACCTTACTGATGCCCACACTGGAGCCCAGGTTCGCCGGCTTGACAAACACAGGGTATGACAGCCGGGCTTCCACGTCCGCGATGGTCGCGTGGGGCCAACGGGCTACGTCCGCCCATGACAAGACCATGTACGGCAATACAGGCAACCCATGGGCCCGAAACACGCTCTTGGCCACAGCTTTGTCCATGGCCACTGCACTGGCCGTCACCCCGCTGCCCACATAAGGCACACCGGCCAGCTCTAACAATCCCTGCACCGTCCCATCTTCCCCGAAGGGACCGTGTAGCACGGGGAATACAATGTCCACCTCGGTCAACCGCTCCCAGGGGGGAAGCCGGTCCGAGGGGGTAATGGCGCGGGTAGGGGGCGGCACGACATTCGGCCCTTCGGCCAACATGCGTTCGGCCATCGCGTCAAACCACCAGCGTCCCCAGCGATCGATGGCCATCAACACCACCTGATGTCCCCGTTGGGCCGCCATAGCAGCCACATAACGGGCTGAAAGGATGCTGATCTCATGCTCGGCCGATCGCCCGCCGAACAACACACCGACACGCATAGTTACTGTCCCTCCCCCTCTGCTGCGCTAAGGGCCGGCTGTGTCCCCCAGTACGCCCGCACCGCCGGAGGCCATTCCCCCACCAGAAGAATTTCCGGCTCCAGGGTGACGCCAAATCGAGTGCGTACCGCTTCACGCGCGCGACGCATAAGTGCTTCTACATCCGCAGCCCGGGCCTGACCCAGGTTCACTATAAAGTTCGCGTGAACCGTGGAAATCATCGCGTCCCCACATCGGGCGCCCTTCAAGCCCACAGCATCTATCAAACGCCCCGCAAAGTCACCCTTGGGGTTCCGGAAAATAGACCCCACGCTGGGCTCCGCGGGCTGCGTTCGTCGACGATGGGCCACGAAGCTCTCTGCCTCGCGTTGCAGCACATCTGCAGACGCAGGTCGCAGCCGAAACACTGCCTCCAGGACCACTAAACGCTGTGACGTTTCCGTTTTGAACCGCGAGGAACGATATGAATACGCCATCTCGGTCCCAGAGATACGGTGTACTTGACCTGTCCCATCCAGCACGGTAAGTTCCTCCAGCACATCGGCAACGCATCCACCGTGGGCGCCCGCGTTGCCCACCACTGCCCCTCCTACAGTGCCGGGGATGTTGACGGCCCATGTGAGGCCGTCTAGGCCCTGGCGTATCAACGTGCGTGCCAGCCCGGCCAGGGGAACCCCGGATTCAGCCCGCACCCGGGGAGCGCCCTCCGGCCCGGTAAACACATTGAACCGCCGACACCGGTTGATCACCACCACTCCCCGCACTCCCTCGTCCGCAATAAGCACGTTACTGCCCCCACCCAGCACCCATAACGGAATGCCCATCTCCCACACGCTGTGGGCCAGCATTATCAACGTCTCCAGCGATGTGACGGTCACCAGCACCTCGGCCGGTCCTCCCACCCGCAAGGTGGTGTACTCGGCCAACGGAACGTGCTGCCGCACGGCCACCGGACCCAGTAGCTGCTCCAACGCTTCCCACCGGTTCTGCCGGTTCATGGGGACCTCCGCCGGCGCAGCTCTTTCACCAAGGCCTCGGCCACCTGTACGCTGGTGCCCGCGCCCAGGGTAATCACCACATCCCCCGGCTGCAGATGGGCGATCAACAACCGAACAGTAGCCTCCTCGTCGCCGCCGTACAGCACGTGAGGGTGGTGAAGGGCGGCCGCCACGGTTGTGCCGGAAATCTCGGGATCGACCGGTTCCCGTGCCGGATAAACGTCCATCACGATCACCCGGTCCGCATCGGTGAACGCGTCCCGCCATGCCGGGAGGAACGCGCGGGTACGGGAGTAAGTGTGAGGCTGGAACACGGCCCACACGCGGCGTTGCGGGTAAGCCATGCGTGCCGCGGCCAGGGTCGCCTGCACCTCTGTAGGATGGTGGGCATAATCGTCAATGACGACAATGTCCGCCACTTCCCCCTTCCGCTGAAAACGTCGACCTGCGCCAGGATAAGTGTGTAGGTGGGATGCCATGGACATCACATCCAAACCCAGCGCGTCCACCGCGGCCAGCGCGGCCAACGCGTTCAACACGTTGTGGCGCCCCGGCACCGGTAGGGCAATGTCTACGGGCAGCGGCGTGCTCCGCCTTATCGGCCGAAACCGTACCCCACCCTGCGGCGTGGTCCCCTGCACCTCTGCCGTCCAATCGTTCCCCTGCGCCAGCCCAAACGTCACGACGGGGACCTCTGCCCTCTCGGCCACCGCGCGCGCGCCGGGATCGTCCGCGCAGATCACCGCAGCTTGGCGGGCGCGCGCCACAAAACCGGCAAAGGCTTCCCGATAAACTGCCGGCGTGGCGAAACAATCCACGTGGTCCCACTCCACGTTTGTCACCACGGCCACGGCCGGCTCCAATCCCCAGAACATGTAGTCGTACTCATCGGCCTCAATGATGAAGGGAGCTGCGGTGCCCACAGCCGCGTTGCCCCAGCGGGGCACGGTAGCCCCCACAATGTACCCCACGTCCACCCCGGCAGAGCGCATCATGTGCACCACCATGGCCGTGGTGGTGGTTTTGCCGTGGGTGCCGGCCACCGCGACCACCTCCCGGCCCGCCAGTATGTGGGGCAAAATGTCGCGCCGTTTGAGAACCGGCACCCCTCCCGCGCGGGCCGCGTGTACCTCAGGGTGGTCCTTTGGCACCGCGGAGGAGACAAGCAGCGCGTCAACTCCCTGCACGTGGGAGGGGTCATGTCCGATGTGTACGGGCACCCCGGCCGTGGTCAGCGCGTCCACCGCGGGGCCGTTAACCCGATCGCACCCGTCCACGGACACCCCCTGCGCCTGCAGCACGCGCGCGATCGCGGACAGGCCGGTTCCGCCTATGCCCACAATGTGGACACGCTGCCAGGGCAACGGTCGCCCCCTCATGCCTTCTCACCTCCGGACGTACACGAATATCAGCACCGCAGCCACCATCCCTAACATCTCAGGCCGGCCCTCAAACAGAGCCGGGGGCAAGTATTTCACCAGCTTCAAGGCTCGCTCGGTCATATTTTCCGGGTAGAAAAGCCCCCATCGGGCCAGCAACGGATACTTGTACTTGTGCAAGTAATACCACAGAGTTCCCGTTACCAGATAACCGTTGACGAACCCCACCAACAGGTTGAAAAAGAACCCTTCTACCCCACGCGGGGGCGTGCCCGGAAAGGTTAATGTTCTGCCGGCATAAGACCAGAACACAATAATCAAGATCGGCAATTGAAACAGCATCATGATAATAAAATTGGCCAACTCCTGCTCCAGCGGGATCTCCTCCGGCTGGGTTATCTGTTCTCCTCCTTCCACGGCAGCCGGTGCCGGCGGAGGGGGAGGCGTAGCCATGGCCGCTTCCGGGAGCACTCGGGCAATCACCTGCTGGCGCACCCGCTGCTCGATCAAGCCTCCAAACTGCAACTCCACGAACAACACCAGGAGCAGGATAACCGTCACGCCCAACTCGCGGTTGTAACCCCGCACCACGGCGATCACCACAAAGATAAAGAGTACGGTACCCCACAGGACCTCTATTGGACCCATACCGAGCGCTCCCCCTTACCGCAATTCCAGGGCAGCCCACACCAAAAATAGGGCGATCAATCCCATAATCAAGTACACCGGTTCCACGCCCAGCACCTCACCCAGCTGTCGGACGCCTTCCTGCATGACTTTTACGGCTTCCTCGCGCTGCTCCTCGGACAACCTGCCACCGGGCAAGAGCACCGGCAACGATCGTGGCAGGAGCGGCAAGACAATGGCCCCGATCAGGTACCCGTTAACCATACCGATAAGAAACCCCAGCGGTGATGGCCGAGCCGGCACCGTGGTACTCACCTTGTACCCCAGAAAAAGCACCATGAAGAACAGAATAAAAAGCACCGCCGCATATCGCTCCTCCGGAATCAGCGGCCGGATCTCCCCAGAACGGGCCAAAACCATCATCTGTTCCAGGGAAAAACGAGCTTTAAAGGCCACCGCCACCACGAACCACAGGCTGTTGATCAGGCCGATGATAACCTCCCCCAACCGATCGGTGCGCACCAGATAAGCGAGAAAAATGGAGACGGTCACTATCACCTCCCGGGCAACCCCTCGCTGCCAGCCCAGGTAACCGAAAAAGGTCAGCAAAACGATCAATGTTAACACGCTCTGCCACGTTGGCGGTTGGGCTGCCTGTGGCACTTCCTGTAATAACACGCTGCCTCCTCACAGGTCCCCGGCCAGCCGCGCCAGCTCCTGAGCAATGCGCTGTCGTGCATCGCCGCGGTACAACGCGCGGGCAGCCATAGCCATTTGTTCCCGTCGCGCTACGTCCTGGATCAAGTCCAGGACGGTGGGGATCAGCCGGGTTGCCACGTCCCGATCCTCCACCACAACGGCTGCCCCGTGTCGGGCCAGATAACGGGCGTTATCGGCCTGATGTCCACCCGCGTGCGGGTACGGCACCAGAACGGCGGGCAGCCCACGAGCCGGGAACTCACCCAGGACGGATGCCCCGGCCCGACTGACGACCACATCCGCGGCTGCGAGCGCCCAAGGCATCTCCTCATGCAGGTATGGAAACACTCGATAACGTGCTTGCAACGGGCCGGGCAATTGCGCCCGCGCGTCCTGTACCCACGGATGGTCCAATGAACCGGTTATGTGCACCACATGGGCCTCGGTCAACAGCGCAGTTATCCCGGCCACCACAGCCCGATTGATACTGCGGGCCCCCCGACTTCCGCCAAACACAAGCACCACGGTTGCCTCCGATGGCAGGCCGAGGCGCTGGCGTGCGCTGTCGCGTGAGGTGTTCAGGATAGCACCCCGTACGGGGTAACCGGTCACCATCGCCTTCGCGCCAAAGTAAGGCACGGTCTCTTCAGTAGTGACCGCTACCCGCTGCGCCAAGGGATGAAGCGCGCGTATCGCCAGGCCGGGACGCACGTCGGGCAGGTAGATCAGCACAGGCACTTGTAGCGTCCGAGCGGCGAGGACCACCGGCACCGTTACCCATCCCCCTGTCACAAAACACACCTGAGGTTGAAAACGGGCCATCACCCGCCGCGCCTGGAGATACCCGTGCGCGAGCGCGGCCAGGTTACGGACCAAACGCCACGGCGCTTGACCGCGCACCTGCCCGCCTGCAATGCCCTCAAAGGGCACCCCGGCGCGATCCACCAGATCACGCTCCATACCCCGTGCATGTCCCACGTACAACACCTCCACCGGTTGATGACGACGGGCCATCGCGCGCACCACCTCAAGCACGCTCAGCAGAGGGTACACGTGTCCCCCCGTCCCGCCGCCTGACATCACCAGACGCATGGTCTCTCACCTTGGGCGGTACAAATTGTGAAAGGTGCAACAGAACCCCTGCTGCCGCCGCGGACACCATCAGCGACGATCCCCCATAACTCACAAAGGGCAGGTTAATGCCCGTTGGCGGCAGGAGGGCCACCGTCGCGCCCATGTTGATCAGCGCCTGTCCCACTAACCACGTTGTCATTCCCAGGGCAAGGAAATGGGCAAAGACGTCGGGCGCGTAGGCGGCAACGATTAGCCCACGCCACAACAACAGGGCCAGCAAGCCCAAAACCACCAGAATCCCCATCAAACCGAAGGCGTGCCCAATGGCCGCCAGAATGAAATCGTTGTGAATCGAAGCCACCGGCTGTGTGAGGGCACCTGGTCCCCGGCCTAGCCATCCCCCCTGTCGTAACACGTCCAGAACGACCCACAGCTGCGTTCGCTCCATGCCCGTTTCCCCACGCCATACCGCGATCAACAGGCGTAATCGCTCCTGTGCGTATCCGGAGACCCCAATCATCAACCCGACTGTCAACAGACCCAAGATGACCACCAACATCATCTGACGCACATCAGCACCGGCCACAAAGAAGAGGACCATCCCCACAAACCCTATAAGAACGGCCGTGCTCAGATCCGGTTGAATGGCCACCAGACCGGCCACCCCACCCACAATGACACTGAAGGGAATCAGGCCATATGTCATGTCATCCAGCCGGTCCATACGTGAAGCTAACCACGTGGCCGCGTACACGACCAACGTGAACTTAGCCACCTCTGAAGGCTGAACACTGTTACCAAAGAGAAAACGCCGCGAGCCGAAAACCTGCTGCCCCAACGCCAGGACGACCACCAACAGAAGGAGCGTGCCCACCAGCATAGGCACAGCCCAGGCACGCCAGAAGGTGTACGGGATACGGCTCACCACGAGCATCACCCCTAGCGCCAGTACGGCCCACATAAGTTGCCGTTGAAACCAGTACGCGGGGTTTTGCAAAGCGGAAGCCGCCTGCTGTACCGTTGCGCTGTAAACGGCCACCAGCCCTACGCACAGAAGACCGACCACGGTCAACAACAGTGTGATGTCCACCGGTGCCAGCCACACTCCCCACCCACGGTTCTGCCGTTCTCTCACGATGACCCCTCCTCGTCCAGTGCCCAGACCAGCTGGCGGAAGTGTTCGCCACGGGCCTCGAAGTTAGTGTAAGCGTCGAAACTGGTTCCGCCCGGGGAGAGCAGCACCACCTCTCCCGGCTGAACGCGCGCCGCGGCCTGAGCCACTGCTGTCGGCAGATCGGACACCTGCTCTACCCCTTGCAAACGTGCCCGCCCTACATATGGTGCCAGCACCTCAGCAATCAAGGGAGCGGCCTCCCCAAAGGCAATTACCCAACGGGCACGGGTCGCGGCCACACGGGCCAGCGGTTCCCAGGGCAACTTCTTATCCCGTCCCCCGGCGATCAGGATAATGGGCTCGGAAAAGGCCTCCAGGGCCGCGATCACCCGTTCCGGCGCGGTGGCGATGGAGTCGTTGACCCACAAGGCCCCTCGCCACACGCGCACCTCTTCCAAACGGTGCGGCACGCCCGTAAACGTCCGTACCACCTCCCGCATAGCTGCCACCGTCGCGCCCGCCGCCGCGGCCAACGTCACCGCTGCCAGCACATTGGCCACGTTATGCCGTCCCCGCAACCGGATGTCCTGCACCCGACACACCGTATATTCCCGCTCTGCCCAGCGTAAACGCACCTCATCTCCGGCCAGATAAGCCCCCTCCGGCACCGGCTCATGGAGGCTAAACGCCAGCCGCCGCACTCCCTCCGGCACCGCGCCCTCCCACCACCGGCGGGTCCACGCATTATCCCACCCCAGCACCACCGTATCGCCTGGACGCTGGTACCGAAAGATGTTGCGTTTGGCCTCTGCATATGCCTCCATGCTGCCGTGACGGTCCAAGTGATTGGGCGTCACGTTGAGCACACCGGCCACCCGTGGGCTTCGATAACACAGATCCAGTTGAAAACTGGACAACTCCAGCACCAACCATTCCTTTTCCCCCATTTCCGGCACCCACTCCAGGGCCGGGGTACCGATGTTTCCCCCCACCCGCACGTCTAACCCGTCGGTCTCGAGGATCCGTCCTACCAGGGTCGTCGTGGTGGTCTTGCCCGCGGAACCGGTGATCGCCAGCACCGGCCCTCGCGCGTGGCGGAGGGTCAACTCCGCATCGCTGACGAGGGAAATACCACGACGACGGGCCTCCTGCACAATGGGCAGCGTCAATGGTACCCCTCCACTAACTCCCACCAGGGCAGCACCGTCCAACAGGGAAATGGGGTGGGCGCCAGCCACGACCTCCACCCCCAAGGTGTTCAGTTCAGCTATCACCGCACCCAACGCGTCCGCAGGCCGGATGTCCGTCCCGACCACCCGCGCACCACACCGGGCCAGGAAGCGGGCCATTGCCATGCCCTGTCGGCCCAGCCCTAACACCACCACCTTTTGACCCCGGTAGTCCACAGGTGTGACCGACGTCATCGGGGTTTCAACGTACATCCTGCCTCCTTCAGATCAAAGCCAAAGCGACCCCCAGCATGCCGCTAAGGATGCCGATGAGCCAAAAACGCCACGTGATCTGCGTCTCCGACCACCCCAGCGCTTCGAAATGGTGATGCAACGGTGCCATCCGAAACACTCGACGCCCCTGACCGTACAGCCGCTTGGTCAGCTTGAAGTACACCACCTGTATCATGACCGAAAGGGCCTCGGCGACGAACACGGCACCGATCACCGGCAATAACAACCACTGGCCGGTCATCAAGGCCACTACGCCCAATGTCGCACCCAGGGCCAGGGAACCGGTGTCGCCCATGAACAACTCCGCGGGATGCGCGTTGAACCAAAGAAAGGCGAGCACCGCGCCTACCACCGTAAAGCAAAACGCGGTAAGCCAGATCTGACCCTGCAAGTAAGCGATCACACCGTACGCGGCGAAGGCAATGGCGCCAATGCTCCCCGCCAGGCCATCGAGGCCGTCCGTCAGGTTTACGGCGTTGGAGGAGCCCACGATAATAAACATGGCAATGGGAATGTACCATCGCCCCAAGGGGATCTTTTCCGGCACGGTGGGCAATGCGATGCTCTCCAGGCCCAAGACGAAATGCAGGGCCAGCGCGGTCAAGAAGGCGAGCAACACCTGAAGGGCAAACTTCTGCCGCGCGGACAGGCCCTGCCCCCGAGTACCTCGCACTCCCTCCCAATCGTCCAGCATGCCCAACGCGCCGAAGCTGACCATCACCCCCACCGGTACGAGAATGGAACGGCCGATGTAAGTGCGTCCCAGCAAGTTGGCCATGTTGAGAGCCAAGGTGATCAGGATCACCGGTATGAGAATCATCAACCCTCCCATGGTCGGCGTGCCCATCTTGGTAAAATGAGAAGAGGGCCCCTCGATCCGGATTTTTTTCCCTACCCCATATCGCTTCAAGAGCACGATCAAGGGCCGTCCCCATATTACGGCCAGGAAAAACGCGATAGTGCCCAGCGTCAACGAATACGCCATCGTTAATCACTGCCCTCTTGTCGGAGTGCATCCACGACTCGCTCCAGAGCCAACGCGCGGGACGCCTTAACGAGCACGAAGTCGCCGGGCTCTAACCAGGCCTGAGCCTGGGCAATGGCCTCCTCCACGTTCTGGGCCCGATACACGTGCTCCGGCGCCATTCCCGCGGCCACGGCCTCCTCTGCGATCCAGCGAGCCCGTTCGCCCACGGTGATCAGCCGATCCACCACCTCGGCGGCTCGCGCGCCCACCCGCCGATGCCCTATTTCCTCGTACGACCCCAGTTCCAACATGTCCCCTAAAATGGCCACGCGTCGGCCGTCCAGGTGGGCCAACAGGTTCAGGGCGGCTAACATGCTTTCCGGGCTGGCGTTGTACGTGTCATCGATAATCTTCGTATCCCGCACGCCCGGCACTACCATAATGCGAACCTGCGCCTCCGTGTCCTGCAGGCCTGCCACAATGGCTTCCCATTCCATGTCCAGGAGCAATCCCACGGCAGCCGCCCGCAGCGCGGTGTGCACGCTGTGCTGCCCCAGCCAAGGCAAGTGCACCGGTATTACGTCCTGTCCATAGTGAAAGGTAAAGCGAATGCCCTCCAGCCCTAAGGATTCCACTCCGTCGGCCCACAGGTCCGCTTCCGGCGTTAAACCGTAGCGGAACACCCGCGCTTGGGTGACCTCTGCCATGCGCCGAACACGGGGATCATCCCAGTTGAGAACCGCGACCCCCGTGGCGGGCAGAGCGCGCACCAGCTCGGACTTAGCTTCCCAAATCCGCTCCACCGAGCCCATCCTTTCCAGGTGACTGACGCCGACCAAGGTGATAACTCCGATGTCAGGGTGTGCGATATCGCACAAGGCCGCGATATCCCCGGGCACGTAAGCCCCCATTTCAAGTACCACCACCTCATGGGTGGCGTCCAGGTGTAACAAAGTCAAGGGCAACCCAATTTCGTTGTTGTAACTGGCCCGACTCCACAACGTGTGATACCGCTGACGCAGCACGGCCGCCGTCATTTCCTTAGTGCTGGTCTTGCCCACACTGCCCGTAATTCCCACCACTCGAGGGGCAAAGCGACTGCGCCAGTAGGCAGCCGCCCGCTGCAAGGCAGCCAGGGTATCAGGCACCTGCAACAACAGCGGGAGTGATACCGAAGTGGTCGGATACGCGCTGACCTCGACCACCGACGCCGACAGGCTTTCCGGCACGCGCGAGACCAGCGCGACCGTAGCTCCCCGCTCCAGGGCATCCCCGACAAACGCATGTCCGTCATGACGGGTACCAGGCAGGGCCACAAAACAGTCCCCTGGCTGTACCTCCCGCGAATCAATGACCACCGCGCGAAAGGACACATCCGGCAACCGAAGCACACCTCGCGGGTCTCCTCCTACCCCCAGCCACAGGTCCCGCAACCCGATGGTCATCCCGTCCTATTTCTCCCTATCGGTATATGAGCCCGCCTATGAGCCCTTGGAGATTGTAACTGACCCTCCGACGGGTTTGAAACCCTCCCTGTTCCCATGTGGCATGAGCTTTACGTTCCTTAATCTTCCGTCTCCGGCGTAATGCCCAGCAGGGGCGCTACCGCCTCTACCATGCGCACAAAGGTTGGGTACGCTGTGCGGGCTGCCCAGACCTGATCCGGCGCCTCGGTAAACGCGTCGTTTTTGGGCCTACCGAAGGCTACCAGGATCAACGCACGCGGGGCGTCGGCCGGGAAATACCCGATGAAGGTCACATCCACCAGATTTTCCTCATATGTTTCGGCCGTTCCGGTCTTGCCGGCCACGGTGATCCCCTGAACTCGACCGAGGGTGCTTAGAAAGTCCACGGTACCGACTAACCACTTGGTCAACATCTGCGCCGTTGTCTGGGAGATCACCCGCCGTCCCCGAGGCCACTGCACCTCGTAATACACACCGTCCTTGATAAAACCTTTCAGGACATGGGGCATTACCCGATAACCGCCGTTCGCCAACACGGCCATGGCTCGCACCAGCTGAACCGGTGTCGCTTCCATGCCTTGGCCAAAGGCATTGGTGGCCAAGTCCGCCAGGCTCCAGTTGGGATTGCCGGGACGACGTATCACCCCCTCGGTTTCAGGCCACACGTCGATCTCTGTGCGCTGACCAAACCCAAAAAGCTGCATGTACCGGTAGAAGTGTGTAGGCCCCATGTGCACCGCCACCTGCGCGGTGGGCACGTTTAGGGATTGGGCCAGCACCTGGGGAGGTGTGACCACACCGTGCCCCAAGCCGTCCGCGTTGCGGATGGAAATAGCACCGAATTCCCACACCGGCACGTCTTCATAGGGTGTTGTCTCCGTTACCACGCCCGAATCCACGGCCGCGGCCCAGGTCATGGGTTTCACCACCGAACCGGGCTCATAACTGAACTGGGTAATCCGGTTCTGGAAGGCACGCTCGTCAGTCACCTGACTATAACGGTTCAGGTCGAAGGTAGGCCAGGAAGCGGCCGCCCAAATCTGCCCATCTTGCGGGTCCATCACGATCGCGACCGCCCATTCCGCCGCGTAGGCCTCGGCATCCTCCGCAAGTACCTTCTCCACCTGGTATTGCACGCCCAGGTCCAAGGTAAGGACCACATCGCATCCCCAATAAGAGGGAAGGAACGGCGGCCCTTCCCCGGGGAGCGGACGTTGCACCACCCGCTCCGGTTGTAAGCCCTCACATTGCCGCAGGAAGGGGGCATATACCTGGTGCATGCCACCGGAGAAAATCCCTTCTTCATTGCGGAAACCCAAGACGTGAGCTGCAAGGGATCGGTGAGGGTACCACCGCCGCCATCGTCGGGTAACCCCTAGCCAATACCCGTACCCGGAAGTGAGCAGCTCCTCCTGTTTGGCACGTACCGCCTTAGCCACCTCGGGATCCACGTCGGGGAAAAGCCAGCGTTCGCCATCTCCAAGTACTTGGGCTTGCGCTTCGGTCAAGCCCAGAGAAGCCAACCAGGAGGCCAGATCATCCCAAAACCACGCGGGGATAAGCGCCCGCTCGATGACCACGTCGTACACGGGAACGTCCATGGCCAGCAGGCGCCCTTGTCGGTCTGTGACGTGCCCCATGCGATCGCTCGTGGGTAAGGGGGCCGCGACGACGGTGCCGGAAGCGGGCTTGCGCAAGGCCACCAGGTGAAAGACCTGGATGGCCACCATCAGCTGCGCTCCCAGCATGATGAGACCAACGATGAGCATCCGCCGGACGGGATACTGTTCGCGACGCATTCTGCTATGTCCTGGCCATTATGGGGATATGGACACGCCAAAGCGCGTCAGCCATGCCCGCCAGTAGGTCTGTTGCTCCTCCTTGGTAACCGCTGTGTCACCGACACGCGACGGGGGGGACGGGGCCGCGGCGTCAATGATGACCGGCACCTCCTCCGGCAACGTTTCGCTGACCGCTGCAATCTCCTCGATGGGGAGAACGGCCTCTTGCGTTCGTAAGGCGATGTCCTCCTCCAGGCGAGCCAGCTCCACCTCCATCTGCAAAGTCGCCGCCTTAATGGCCGCGGTCTCTCCGAGGACGTAGAGGTAAAGCACGATCAACACAACTACGTACAACAAGGCGATAAGCACCAGGATTGGCCGCTCCAGGTTCACGGCCACACGTGCCCTCGGCACGACCGCCCGCCACGTCACGGGGTCCGATGTGCGGGTGGATGTCCAGAACGTCATGCCGTTCTCCTCCTTCTTCTGTGTACACCTGCCCGGTTTAACGTTTCTCGACAGCTCGCAGCCGAGCGCTACGGCTGCGAGGGTTCGCTGCCACCTCCTCTGGGGAGGGGGTGATCGGCTTACGGGTGAGAATGCGCACTTGTGCTCTGTGCCCGCACACACACACCGGCTGGCGTGGCGGGCAAATGCAATCCTGTGCTTCCCGCTGGAAGAACCGCTTGACAATGCGGTCCTCCAGGGAGTGAAACGAAATAACAACAAGGCGCCCCCCGGGTCTGAGGATGTCCAGGGCTTGAGGAAGCGCCCGTTCCAACACGCCCAGTTCATCGTTCACCGCGATCCGCAACGCCTGAAACGTCCGGGTAGCGGGGTGGAGCCGCTGCCCCGGCCGTCGCGGCACGACCTGGGCGATAAGATCCGCTAATTGGGTTGTGGTGGTAATCGGACGGGCCTCTACAATGGCCCGGGCGATCCGACGTGCGTACTTCTCCTCACCGTAGGTGCGAATAAGATGCGCCAGTTCAGCTTCTGAAAGCGTGTTGACCAGGTCGGCTGCGGTGCGAGGCTGCGAAGGATCCATGCGCATGTCCAGGGGACCTGAGAGCAGGAAGGAAAAACCCCGCGCGGGATCGGCCAGCTGGTCCGCAGAGACCCCCAGGTCCATTAAGATACCATCGGCTGGAACAAAACCGTGGCGGCGAGCGATACGCGCCAGTTGATCAAAGTTTCCGTGCACGAGAACCACCCTGTGCCCGAATCGATGTAAGCGTCGATGTGAGCGTCCGAGCGCATCAGGGTCGACGTCAATGCCCAACAACCGGCCATCCGGCGCACTGGCCGTCAGAATGGCCTCCGCGTGCCCGCCACCGCCTATCGTTGCGTCAATGTACCGCCCGCCCGGGTGTGGCGCCAGATAAGCCAGCACCGCCTCCAGCAACACCGGCACATGCTGGCTGGCCGTTAGATCCCCAGGTTCTCCCATTGCTCTTCCGTCAACCCGGTCTCCAGCACCTCCTGCCGTGTCCGGTGCCACACCTCAGGCGCCCATAGCTCGATAAACGACTGCAGCCCTACAATCAGAACATCCTGCTCAATGCCTACTGCCTCCCGCAAAGGCGCGGGGATGAGAATCCGCCCCAACCGGTCCGGCGCTACCAAGTGGGCGTTGCCCATCAGCAACCGCCGTGCCCACCGCACTTCCCGCCGCCCCAAAGGCAGCGCTTCCAACCGCTCGATGATCTGCTGCCACTTGGGCAGCGGAAACAAGTACAAACAGGGTTCACCGCCCAACCCCTGGGTCACCACCACCTCGGGCCCCAAATGAGGCCGAAAGGACCGTGGTACTGTCACCCGGCCTTTAGCGTCCAGACGATGGTGGTGCGTCCCCAGGAACATGATCCACTCTGTGCCACTTTATCCCACTTTCCACCACTAGCCTCCATTATATACACACTACCCCGCCTTGTAAAGTAGACACAAGGGTGTACGGAAAAATTTTAAGAATTTCCATGCCCATCGATCACCTTTCCGTTGCTGTCGTCCACCCTCGCACGCTGAACGCTCGCCGCGAAACGGCTTCCTCCCAAACCTGACACGTATATCTGTTTTGGAATGCACACGAGCCGGCCTTATAATGGGGCATAGGTACGCCCAACATGTAAACCGTAAAGACCCAGGAGAGACAGATTTCCGGTCGGGATAGGATCTCGGACACGCAAGGAACGGAACACGCTCGATGAGGTGGCGACACGTTCAGCGCATTCGCTCACGGTTGGCCCGAGAACAGGGCACTATATATAAGGATTGGGGAGGACGGCTGCGCGTGGCTCTGGCCTTCCCCAACACGTATTACGTCGGCATGTCCAGCCTGGCACTACAGGTAGTCTACCGGGCGTTTAACGCGTTACCGCACGTGGTCTGCGAGCGGACCTTCTGGGAAAAAGTGGACGCAGAAGCCGGGCTTCCCCTTCTCACGTACGAGTCTCAACGCCCGGTAGAGGACGTCGACATCTTTGCCTTTACCGTGTCCTTTGAGATGGACTACCTCAACATCCTGGACATGCTACGACAGGCCCGCATCCCTTTATGGGCTCAAGAGCGCCTGCACAGCGTGCGTCCTGATGGCCGACCCTGGCCTCTTCTGATCGCGGGCGGGCCAGCTGTGAGCATGAACCCGGAACCGCTGGCCCCCTTCTTTGATGTGTTTGTCATCGGTGAAGGGGAAGATGTCATCCCGCTGATCGCGGAGATAGTCCACACTTACGGCGCCGATAGAGAAGGGGCACTGACCGCGCTGGCCCGCATTCCGGGCATTTACGTGCCGCTGCTTCACCCCTCGGACCCGCGAGATCCCAACTTCCGCCCGATCGAACGGTTATGGGCTCGCGACGTCTTGCGCGTTCCGCCCACCACTTTAATCCACACGCCTGACACCGAGTTTGCCAACATGCACCTTATCGAGATCGCCCGGGGATGCGGGAGGGCCTGTCGGTTTTGCTTGGCGGGGTACATCTATCGCCCCCCACGAGAACAGCCGCTTGAGGCCATCCTGGCCTGGGCACGCGAGGGACTGCAGCACACGGACCGCATTGGCCTGGTCTCGGCCGCGGTGTCGGACTATTCCCGCATCGATGAGCTAGCCATTCGGCTGCGAGAGATGGGCGCCCGCATTAGCGTGTCCTCCATGCGCACCGATCCTATTAGCGTGCCGCTGGTCAAAGCGCTGGCGGAAAGTGGTACCCGCACGTTGACCATTGCGCCTGAAGCGGGGAGCCAACGCTTGCGGGACGTGATCAGCAAAACCCAGAGCGTGGAGGACCTGATGGCCGCCGTAGACCTGGCCGAATCGCTGCGGTTTCCCCAGTTGAAACTGTACTTCATGATAGGCCATCCCACCGAAACGGAGACGGACATCGACGAACTCATCGCGTTTGTCAAAGAAGTACGACGTCGGTTCCGCCGACATCTTGTCATCAACGCGACCCCCTTTGTCCCTAAACCGCACACCCCCTTCCAGTGGGTAGCCATGACCCCCACCGAGGTCCTCAGGGCTCGACAGAAACGCATTACCCGGGCGTTGGCCCGGCATCGAGTCACCGTGCGCGCCGATAGCCCGGAGTGGGCTGCCGTCCAGGCGGTGCTCTCCCGTGGGGACCGTCGCATAGGAAACGTCCTGGCGCGGGTGGACCGCCTCAGCCCGCGCGCTTTCTTCCGCGCCATGGCAGCCCTTGAGCTGGACCCACAGCAGTACCTGGGCACATGGGATCCAACTCAGCCAACCCCGTGGGACATTGTAGGTTCTGGCCTGCGGGTAAAATATTTCCGCCGAGAGTGGCGTCTGGCCCAGAAAGCCCAGGTGGGCAAGGAATGTCCCCCCCAAGCCAGGGGATGCCTTTCCTGTGGCGTGTGTGACCCCGCGTGGGCCTTTCGCGATGCCACTCAACCCACCCCTGCGGTGACCTCGCGCGCACCAATCCCCCTGGTGGAAACCCTATCCTGACGGAGGGCCTCTCTGAGGAGAACCCACACACTCATCAACGGGGAGGGGACCATGCTCCAGGAGAACGAACAAGCGGGTGTGCGGTATTTCACGTTTCCCGACCTCACGGCGATGGGGGTTGATCACGTCATTGGTACCCGACAGGGAGGGGTCAGTCCGGCTCCGTTTGCGTCGCTGAACGTCAGCATGAGCGTGGGTGACGCGGCGGAAAACGTGCGCCAGAACCGGGCCCGCTTGGGGCAGATAGTCGGTGTAACCCCCGAGGACATGGTGACGGCCTGGCTTGTCCACGGCAATGACGTTGCCCCCGTCAACGGCGCCCACCGAGGTCAACGTATTCCGTACCACGACGCGCTGGTGACCAACGAGCCGGAGGTGCCCCTGTTCATGACCTTCGCGGATTGCGTGCCTATCATCCTATTTGACCCTGTGCATCGGGCCGTGGGGTTAATCCACGCGGGGTGGCGCGGGACCGCGGCCGGGATCGTCCCGCGCACGGTGCAGGTGATGCATCAGTGCTTCCAAACCCGCCCGCAGGATCTCGTGCTCGCCTTTGGACCGGCCATCGGTCGGTGTCATTACGAAGTAGGGCCAGAGGTACTCCAGGCGTTCCAACACCTGGTACGCACACCGGCCGTCTTTGAGCCTGCCGACAACGGCAAAGTCCGGTTGGACCTGGTGGCTACCAACCAGCAACAAGCGGAAATCGTGGGGATCCAGCGCTTTCTCTTCGCCCGTCTGTGCACCGCGTGCCGTACCGACCTGTTTTACTCCCACCGCGCAGAACAGGGGCGCACCGGACGTTTTGGGGTGTTGGTCAAACTGCGGGATGCATGAGTGCCGAGGGGGTAAGCGAGTGAGCGCCCGAAGGGGGACAAAAAAAGAAAGGGGATAGGCGGGCTGCAATGGCGGGCACGATGGAACCTATCCCCTTCCGCCTCCCCCGACACGAGAGGCTCACCTATAGTATCAGCGAGCACATGCCGATCGTCAATAGTACCCTGGTACTATTTAAACATACCCCACCCTTGTCCTTACCAGCGTTCCTTGCTGGACAAATCGCCTCCCCACGACGGGGGAGGCTTCGACGTTTTACTTCCGCTTGATGGTCAAACGCTTCGGCTTCGCCGCCTCCGCCTTGGGCAGGCGCAGGGTCAGAATACCGTTTTGGAACTCCGCTTCGGCCTTGTCCACGTTCACCTCTACCGGCAGGGTCAGGTCCCGACGGAACGTGCCGAATACCCGCTCCTGACGGATATAGTTAGCCTCCTTGACTTCCTCTTCCTCTTTCACTTCCCCGCGGATGGTCAACACGTTGCCGGTGACGGTGATCTCCAGATCCTCCGGCTTGACTCCCGGAATGGTCGCCTTGACGATCACCTCCTCATCGGTCTCGTACATGTCCACCCGCGGCACCAATGCCCAGGACTCCGCCGTCCGGGTGTAGCCGGTGGGCGCGAAGAAGTCCTCAAACAGGCGATCCACCATCTCCCGCATCGCCCGAATCTCCCGGGCCGGATCCCACCTCACCAGTGTCGTCATGGTCCTTACCTCCTTTCCGCATTGAGGAATCAACACACTGTTGCTATCTCTGTAGCTTGATATAGCATAGAAGCGTAAGAGGGGTATTAGCAGGGAATTAGAGGTGTATTAGTGCTATGCCGCGAAACGGGAGAGACGGTGAGGTGGGTGGACAGTCGGGGGTTATTCGGTGCCCTCTCTGTCCAGGTCGGACGCGTCGAACGCGGCCGGCAGCAGTTGAGCGACCGTAAATGCCTGCACTGCGCCATCGTCGGTTATAACCCACACGGGCATGTCGGGAGGACATAACTCGCTCAGGACCTGTCGACATGCCCCACAAGGGGTGCCACTGGCCACGGCCAACCCCATGGCAATGAAATCGTGCCGCCCCTGGGCCACGGCTGCCCACAGGGCTACCCGTTCTGCACACACCGAAAGGCCGTAACTGGCGTTCTCCACGTTGCACCCCTGTATTACCACGCCGTCACTGAGCATCACCGCCGCGCCGACGCGAAAGCGGGAATAGGGCGCGTACGCCCGTTGTCGGGCTTCCTGGGCTGCAGCCAGCACGCGCGCTTGAACCTGCGCCGTGTCCATCTAACCGCTCCTTTCCTTTACCTGTGCTTCCTGACCATCTTTGCGCTCCAGGGTCGGGTCTACGGTAATGCGCACCGCCCGAATACGCCGTCCGTCCACGGTCAGGACCTGCATGCGCACGGGTGGATATATCACAACGTCCCCCCGTTCTGGCATACGGTTTAACAAGGTGTAGATAAACCCGCCCAGGGTGTCCGCATATTCATCAGGTAACGGCACCCCGATGAAGTCGCTCACGTCCTCCAAGTCGGCTCGTGCGTTGATGACGTACTCGTTCTCCCCCACCCGCACCATGTCCGGCATCTCGCGATCGAACTCATCCTGGATTTCCCCCACAATCTCCTCCAGGATATCCTCGATGGTAACGATGCCGGCCGTACCGCCGTACTCATCCACCACGATGGCCAAATGCACCTTCCGTTGTCGCATCTCGGGGAGCAACTCGCTCACACGCTTGGAATCGGGCACAAAGTAAGGGGGGCGCATGACCTCGGCAACCGTGGTTTCCGGCCAGGAGGGGTAAGTTTCCCGCAACCAGCGGAGCACGTCCTTTGCGTACAGAACACCGACAATACGGTCGATGGTGCCCTCGTACACGGGCAAACGGGAATGACCGTGGTTGACGATGATGTCCAGCGCCTCTCGCAGGGAGGCGGTAACGGGTACGGCCACGATGTCCAGGCGGGGCACCATTATCTCCCGCACCACCGTCTCCCGAAAATCAAAGATGTTGGTGATCAGCTCGCGTTCGGTAGTGCGGGCCGCGGAGAAGGCTTCTCGGTGAGCGATGATGAGGATCTGGTCCTCATCCAGGGCCAGCATGACATCCCGTGTGGGTTCCAACCCGAAGAGGTGCTGCCCGGTCCACCAGAAAATCCATGAAAGAGGACTCATTCCCTGCACGAGCCGCTGGGCGGCCCGTACCAGCCACCGCCGTGTCGCGGCTGAACGCAAGCTGATCCATTGCCCCACCATGCGGGCCCCCTCATCCGCCAGCAGGGTGAGTCCCAACGCCCCCACCCATCGCAGGGCCGGATGCAGGGTTCGCAACGCGTTGACCAGAAAGATGACCCACAGAGTCAGCGCCATCACCCGGGCCAGGCGCAACGTCTGCATGGTGCGGGCATCCATGTTTGTCCTGGCCGCGTCCTTGACAGCGGGATCCGCGTTGCCGTCCAGGAGTTCTTTCAGGTACAACCGCCCGGAGGTGTGGGAAGCTTCCCGCAAGCTGTGGATGAACAGCAACACACCCAGCAGGAGAGCACCGCTCAAAGCTTGCATCAGGCTCATGAGCTCTCTTGCTCCTTCCCTTGCTCGTCCGGGTGGATTGTGCCCCGAGGGCGAGCTGGGACCCCGTAGGCCAGCGTGTAGGGCGGAATATCCCGGGTCACCACAGAGCCCGCGCCGGTCTTGGCTCCTTGCCCCACCCGCACGGGGGCCACCAGCATGGTATCACTGCCAATAAAGGCATGGTTTTCCACGACGGTTTTATGCTTCCGCTGTCCATCGTAGTTACAGGTAATGGTGCCGGCGCCGATGTTCACATGAGCCCCGATGTCCGCGTCGCCGATGTACGAAAAGTGGCCCATCTTGGTGCCGGGTCCCAGGTAGCTGTTCTTGATCTCGCCAAAGTTGCCCACGTGGACCCCCCGAGCTAGGTGAGCGCCTTTACGCAGGTGGCTGAAGGGCCCCACATCCACCTCGTCCTCGAGCACGGCGTGTTCCAGAACGGAATAAAAGATACGACACCGTCGGCCGATGGTGCAGCTGTCGATGTAGGTGCCGGGGCCGATCTCGGTTTCTTCCCCGACCGTCGTACGGCCCAACAGGGTAACGTGGGGGTGAATTACCACGTCTTGGGCGAGCTGAACATCAGGGCCGATGTACGCGGTGGCAGGGTCGATCAGCGTCACCCCGGCGAGCATCCAGGCGGTGTTGATGCGGTGTTGAAGCGCGCGCGTGACTTCGGCCAGGTGGACGCGCGTGTTCACTCCGAGGACTTCGGCGGGGTCTTCGACGGAAAGTGTTGCCACAGTGTGCCCTTGCTGGACTGCCAGGGCCACCGTGTCGGTGAGGTAATACTCCCCTTTGACGGGGCTGGGCTGAATCCGAGGGAGATTTTCCCAAAGCCAGCGGGCATCAAAGGCGTAAATGCCCACGTTCAGCTCTCGAATAGCCCGTTGTTCGGGGGTGGCATCGGCCTCTTCAACGATGGCCTGGATACGACCCGACGCGTCACGCACGATGCGGCCATACCCTCGGGGCTCGTCGAGGACGGCCGTTAGCATGGTGATGGTGGCCTGGGAGCGAACGTGTTCTTGCACGATGTGCCGGAGGGTTTCGGCGCGCAGGAGGGGCATGTCGCCATAGGTCACCAGGACCACATCGGCCTTGTCCGCGAGGAATGCTGCCGTTTGCAGGACAGCGTGGGCGGTGCCCCGTTGTTCGTGTTGGACAATAAAGTGCGCCTCATCACCCACGACTGCCTGGACCTGTTCGGCCTCATGGCCGACCACGACCACGGGGGGCATGGGGGTGACACGGCGGGCAGTTTCCACCGCGTAAAGGATCATGGGCTTGCCCAGGATGGGGTGAAGGACTTTGGGACGGCGCGATCTCATGCGGGTTCCTTTGCCGGCAGCCAGGATAACATGAGCCAGGCGCATGCGTTTCACCTCTTCATGTGCCATTTGTGTGTTCTGGCAGGGGCATTATGTGTTGCCATTTCAGTATACCTGGAAAGGTGAGGAAACGAAAAAAGGCAGGGCAATGCCCTGCCTTTCAGGCACGTTAAACGAAGGGTAAACGCGCAACGGGCTCCGTTGGCAACGACCTACTCTCGCGAGGGGTCTCCCCCTCACTACCATCGGCGCTGGTGGGCTTAACTTCCGGGTTCGGAATGGGACCGGGTGTACCCCCACCGCTAAAGTCACCAACGGAGCCCGCCGTTTTTATCTTTTGTGAGCGGGGAAAGGGATATGATTTGGAACGGGTTGGTACCCTAACAACTGAACAAGGGAGCCCTTGGTGTCTCAACCGAAGAGCGTTCAGGTAGGAGAAGCCGCTCGGCCATTAGTACGGCTCAGCTCAACGCCTTGCGGCGCTTACACCTGCCGCCTATCAAACCGGTCGTCTCCCGGTGGCCTTACCCGGACAGCCCGAAGGCTGCCCGGAGGGTGACCTCATCTAGGGGTGGGCTTCCCGCTTAGATGCTTTCAGCGGTTATCCCGTCCGGACATGGCTACCCAGCGGTGCCCCTGGCGGGACAACTGGCACACCAGAGGTCCGTCCACCCCGGTCCTCTCGTACTAGGGGCAGCTCCCCGCAAGTCACCTGCGCCCGCAGCGGATAGAGACCGACCTGTCTCACGCACCTTGTTCCCTGAGTTTCCTCAGGGGGTGGACTATACCACACTCCCCTTTCGGGGAGCCCGGCGTGTTGCCCTGCCTGTAGTTTGCCACCTGTCTTCAGGTGGGAAGGCAGAGCCTCGGCCTTACGGCCTCAGTCTCTACGGGGGTGGAAGGAGGCCCTTGCTACTCAAGAAACGTCGCACATCCTCATCTGTGTACTTGCGTTTCTTGGAGTAGTTTAGGGCTTGGTAGGACGCTACCCGTTGGGCCCACTTCAAGAACTGTTCCGGTGTGGGTTCGGGTGTTGCCATCATCTCCGCCAGCAGACTCATCGCCTCTTCCACCTGAGCCCGCTTGGCTATCACATGAGGCTGCACCCTTTGCAGAAACCGGAAAACCGGTTCCCAACCTTCGATGTTATACTCCCAAATGCTATCATTGCGTTCCCGAACCCGCCCCTGGCCCACGACTTGATGTAACCAGAGAAGAACTTCCTTCCCTTGCCGGCCTTGGAAGAAACTCACTGTCGCCTTTATTTGAAAACCGAAGCGGTAATCCGAACGGGGTTTCAGTTGCAGGATGATACTGCCATCCCCGTCCAGAAAGCCAGCGATGTAGGCCCAGCGGGTTTCGTCCATACCTTCCACCTTCCCACGGGGTTACCCTCAGTCGCCCGGTCGGTAGGCCGGAGGGCTTCCCCGTTATGAGCCGGTTTTTCCCTGTGGGTTACCCACACAGGGCCGCCACCCTTGACGGTCTGAACCCAGCTCACGTACCCCTTTAATGGGCGAACAGCCCAACCCTTGGGACCTGCTCCAGCCCCAGGATGGGACGAGCCGACATCGAGGTGCCGAGCCTCGCCGTCGATGTGAACTCTTGGGC
>WFWT01000073.1 GCA_015490995.1 Anaerolineae bacterium
ACGCCCACTTCCACTCCCACGTGGACGCCCACGCCCCCCACCAACAGCACCACAGTACGTTTCCAGTCGGGAATAGCAGGGTACAACGGGGTGACGGATACCTACCTGGATCGGGCTGCCCCTGAGACCAACTTCGGCCAAGAAGGTGTCCTCAAGGTGAAAAGCCACGAAGGCACTCGCCAGAACGCCCTGATCCGCTTCGACGTCAGCGCCATTCCCCCCACACAGGTGGTATATCGGGCCACCTTGCACCTCTTCTGTTCCACCTACTGGTCGGTCGGACAACATACGGCATATCTACAGCCGCACCGGTTGTTGCGCGCCTGGCAGGAGAGAGAAGCCACTTGGTTTCAGGCGGATGCTACCACCGCCTGGGCTGTACCGGGCGGCGAAGGGACGGGCAGCGATTACGATCCCACGCCGGATGACCGTGTGGCCATCTCCCCGGACTGCCAGGGCAGCTGGTTGGCCGTGGACGTCACGGACAGCGTTCAGCACTGGGTGCGCCGGCCGGCTGAGAATTACGGCCTTCTCCTCCGCCTGGTGCACCCGGAGGGCAAAAGTGTGATCGCCACGTTCATCGCCCGCGATTACCTGCCCCGGCCACAACTTCGACCATGGCTGGAAGTGGTGCACTACACCCCTAGCACCCGTGAACGAAGGGTCTCCACCTTCCGGGTCGACGCGTCCGAAGGCCGAGGTGGCCTCCTCTTCCGACGCCGACAACCACAGGAGGCCCCTCCGGTGACGGTGTTAGAGGGTGTGGAATTCTCCATCATCCTGGAACTCAAACAGGGTAGATCGGCACCATGATGCAGGTGGTGAATTCCCTTACCCAAGTTCGAGAACGGTTGTACCTTATCGCTCCGCTGGTGCTGAGCGCTCTGCTCCTGGTCGTCCAGTTCACCATCGTGGCCACACGGTTGTTACCGCAGGTGCGCGAGCACGCCCAACGGGTAGAAGAGGTGCAGTTGCTGGAAGCCCGCATGGAACGTCTGGAAATGGCCCAGCAAGAGGGACCGGAACGCCTTCGGCGGGCTATCCGCGAGGGACAGGCACGTTTGCAACGTGCCGGCGATCGCTTGCTTACCGAATCGGAAGCCGCAGCGCTCTTCGATGTGTTTTATCAACAGGCAGAGGTCCACGGCGTGCGCATTACAGGGGTTCAAGCCCTGCCCCGTACTAAACCCGCACCGGGGATCCCTTACGAAGTGCGATCCTTTCGGGTAACCCTGGAGGGTTCTGTACCACAGCTACTCCGGTTTACGGCCAGTGTAAGCGAACGGCAACCGTGGGCCGTTCAGATCACCAACATCAACGTCACCCGGGAAATCGCCACACCGCAGCAAAGTCGGCTCTCAATGGATGTTATCCTTTACCTCTTTGCTCCCTTCAGTGCCCCCTCCGTTATTGACCCCGAATCGTCATAACTTTTTTGTTTCGTCTGCTTTTCCGGACTTTCAGCTTTTGGACTTTCGACCTGACTACCCGACCGTTTGAAGCACCCGTTGTGCGGTTACGAACTTGGCCGGTTCTTCCGGAGCGAGAGCACGAGGAGAAAAGATGGGGGAATGCCGGTGGACCACTCGACATCCCCCCCACACACAACGACATAGCCAACGGCCTCAGATAAACACGATCTGGGCGCCTTCGGTCATATCGATGAAGTCACTGGCCGTGACGATCTCCACCCCGTCGATAAAGTCCTCCTGCGAGAGCCCCATCATGTCCGCGGTCATCTTGCACGCGTAGAGCTTGGCCCCCCCGTCCTGCAGCATTTGCAAGAACTCCGAAACAGGGGGCACATCCATCTCCGCCATCTTCTTGCGCATCAAGGCAGTCGCTACAGCCGTCATGCCCGGCAGGATGCTCGCAATCTGTGGCATCCCCACGTCCACCGGGAGCCCCATCATACCGGTACGCAGGCTGGTGTTGCCTACCGGCGCCAGTTGCAAGGCATCCATCCGTTTCTTGGTGATGATGTCCAGCCCCCAGAAGGTGAAGAAGATCATCACTTCAACCCCGTTGCCCAGGGCGGCCCAGCCCATGATCAAAGCCGGATATGCCATGTCCAGGCTCCCTTTGGAGCAAACGAACGCTATCTTACGGGTGGTTTCGGCCATGGTTTTGCCTCCTTTTGGGTTACATTACCCACGTGCCTGTATCAGACGCACCCTTCCGGCTTGGGCACCCCCGCAATACGGGCTACCTTCTTGGCCGGGCCTTTGGGGAACAGCTGAAACAGCTCCTTGGTAGGCACCCCCAACTCTGCGGTAATTTGGCGTAATGTGGGCGACTTGCCGTGCTCCTGGTAATACGCCCGCACGAAACGAATGATCTCCCAATGCCGCGGGGTCAGGGTGATCCCCTCTTCACGGGCAAGGGCCTCCGCGATCTCCGGCGTCCACTCTGCCGGGTTTACCAGGAACCCCTCCTCGTTTAAGGCCACCTGCTTGGACACCACTTGCGCTGTCATGATATGCCCTCCTTTTCAGGTGCAACACACACTTACGGTTCAGTGCCTTCCCCTTCGAATCGGGTCCCACCGTTGTCCTGTCCAAGACCGGTGGGGCGATGCGTTTCCTGTCCGTTCATCAGGGTGTAGGGACGTTGCAGGGAAATCAACCGCAACATCTGCATGGTCAGCGCCAGACCACGGCGCACGTGGGGGTCGCGCATCTGGCGCAACAATCCCAACGTGGATGTATCGAGGGTACGCTCTTCCTGCACCTCTCGGTACGTATCCGCAAGGGCCTGTAACAGCTGCATGATGTCGGGCTGGGTCAGTTCCTTGACCGTGTTCAAGATGAGAACCACATTGTCTGCCAGCGCTTTCACATCCTCGGGGGTGAAGTTGGTGACCACGTTGTCCACAATGCGCCATGCTTCCCGGAGGAAGGCAAAGTAGCCCTTTTCCTCCAGCGTCTGTAACCACGCGCTGAGCGCAAGAACCCCCTCACGCATCACCGGTTGCAGGTCAGTCGACAGATCTTGTACGCTCTCCAGCTGCTCCAGCAGGTGTGTCAGATGAGGAATCTGGCGCCACAGTTGCCGGAGCAACCACAAGAGGTCGTCCAGGGTAACTTCGGTGTCGCTTTCGGCCAGCGTTTCGCCTACCGCCTGAAGCGCTTCCCGGAGCACCGGGGTTAGGTCTACTTGTAAGTCGGCCCAAGCGGTTTGGGAACGCTGGATCGCGTCCAACCGTTCGTTTAACGCCGCCACCCGGGCATTCAGGGCGTCCAACGTGGTACGTATATCTAGAAGGAGGTCCTCCGTTGCTAAGATTTGCGGTTGTCCTGTCATGGTAGCCCTCCTACCGCCCACCCGCTCCGTTCAACCACTTCCCCGCCAGGCTCATTTGGGCCGGTAACGGCAACTCCTTCCCCTTCAACAGCACGTGCCAGTAAACCCAGCGAAACAGCAGCTTGCCCCAGTGGTTCACCCGGGACTCACGCAGCAAGGGGAAGGGGCCAAGACCGGGCAGGGGGTACATTCCGGGCAGGGGCTCAACCTCGTAATTGAAGTCGATGAGTGCTGCCTTGCCGTAACCTGTCTCGATATAACAGTTTGCATGGCCGTCAAACGTGGGCAGCAGTTCCAATCCCTCAATGTAGCGCAGGAAATTGGGCACGAACACCTCCACTTGAAAGTGGGCGACCGAGCCGGCCTTAGACGTGGGCAGGTCGGTAGCGTCTCCCAGCACGAAGATGTTGTCGAAGTGCTTGGCCTTCAGCGTGTGTTTGTCCGTGGGCACGTAGTTCAGACCGTCCCCGATGCCCGACCGGGCTATCACCGCGTCTCCCTTGTGAAGGGGCACGGTGACCAGCAGGTCAAAGGGAATCTCTTGCTCGTCAAAGGAGCGCAGCACCCTACGGTCCGGGTCGACAGCTTCGACGTAGAAGTCGGGTACGACCTCAATACCGCGCTCCGCCAACAAACTCCCCAGCACTTCTGAAGCTCGCGGCTTGGTGAACGCGCCCGACAACGGGGTGGCCAGGGTAATTTTGACCTTCTCCCGGATGCCTCGCTGGGTGAAGAACCATTCGGCCAAGAACGCGAATTCCAAGGGGGCCACCGGGCACTTGATAGGCATGTCCACAATGTTAATCACCAGGTGGCCACCCTCCCATCGGGCCAACGTGCGTCCTAAGGCCTGCGCGCCTTCCAGGGTGTAAAAGTCGAAAATGCTTCGTTGCCACGCTTCCCCCATCAAGCCAGGTGTTTCTTGTGGGAACAACCGCACGCCGGTGGCAATAATCAGAAAGTCATAGGGAAGCCAGCGTTGTCCTTGCTGCAGGCGAACCCGATTCCTGTCCGGTTCGATGACCTCAACAGGGGAAAAGATCACTTCGACCCGTGGATCCAAAAGATCCCGCCGCGGGCGAACCACATCGCGAGCCTTGTACAGGCCAAAGGGAATGAACAGAAATCCGGGTTGGTAGTAGTGCACTTTGCTCTCGTCCACCAGGGTGATGCGCCAAACATCGGGCGCGAGCTCTCGCGCCAGTCGGTTCGCCACCATGGTGCCCGCCGTACCACCACCCAGAATGATCACGCGTTTCATGATGCACCTCGCCGGTTAGCTTTGTTCCCCCGCAGGTTGCGGCCATGTGGCCAACTGCCGGATACGCTCAAGACGGGTCATCACTGCCTGACGTTCTGCAATGATGTGTGATATTACGTCCGCAATGCGCTGGACAAAGGTGAGCACACGGGCCTTCTCCACGGGGGCAAGGACATACACTTCCTCCACATGCTGTTCTAGTACGGTTAGAGGCACACCGAGATGCTGTGCCAGCCGGGCCATCTCATCCGGAGAGGGCGGCCAGTGCTCGGGAGCCACACCCCCTGCAATGACCATTGCCTTCAGTTCGCTCTCTACCCGCACCACCCCCCGCGCACACAGAAACCCCAATTCAGAGACGACAAATTGGGGATGCAGGGAAGGATCCCGCGCCATGTACAGCCATTGCTCCATGCACCGCTCGTGCACCTGAGGGAACGCGCTCAGGGCCTGATACAGCCCACAAGGATGACTGGGCCGGGTCAGCAGACGGCCTTCCATGTCGGTCAGGAGCAGCATAACCCCCAACAGCTCGGCGAAGGTGTCCATCACCGGCTGTATACAACTGTGAGGCAACAAATCTGCCAACGCCGTGGACACAGGCCATCCGGAGGGCGTAGGAGAACGTCCCTGGGGCGTTTGAGCAGCCAGCCACATTTCAATGGCTTCGCGCGGAAAACGCCACTGATTCCCTACTCGCACGGCGGGGATCTTACCGCTGTTAGCCATGCGATAAATGGTGGTGCGGTCCACATTCAACAATTCTTGCAACTGGCGAGCCGTTAACAATTCGCTCATGGCTCACCTCTCCCCGCATTTCTGCTTTTCATCGCCGTTCCCCACCGTTCACCTCTACTGTACTCTTTGGGCCCAAAATCGACCATGACGCGGGTCAGTGCATTCAGAGCATTAACTGCAATCTCTGCAGACGTTGAGTTCATAGGCACGCGTAAGTCGCGATGTGCCCCCGAACGCTTGTGCAGGATCACAATCCCTCGCATAATGACTGCGTGCAGGGCACGTCTTAGGCGTGTCGACGGTCGGATAAGGCACTTGGGGCCGATCTTTCCACAGGAGGTCGGGGTATTATGGGACGCTATGAGGAAACAGGCCGGCACACATGGCGATATTACACGGTCTGGTGGGTAGTGTTCGTCGTGGGGCTTGTAGGGTGGTTCCTGACGGGTTATGGCAGCCGAAGCACGGCCCAGGAACCCATACGCATTGAAACGTTGTTCATTTCCCTGTGGCCGGAATACGACGATCCCCGGTTGTTGGTCATTCTGTCGGGCACGCTGAGCGAAAGTGGCGTTGATCTACGGGTGCCGTTGCCGGAAGGGGCGCAGATCAACGCCGCGGCGTACGTGGACGCGCAAGGCACTCTGCTCACGGCCGCCTGGCGCGAGGAAACCCTCAACGGTCAACGGGTACTCATCGTCACAGTGCCCACCCGGGAATTCCAGGTGGAATACTACGTGGATGCCATTACCTCGGGGCCGGAAACTGTGGTACAGGCCCGCATTCCGGTGCCAGAGGCGGTCATTGGGGAAGCCGTTGTGACGGTACAGGAGCCCGCGAACACGGAGGGTTTTCGGGGGAACCCGCCCTTGAGTACGCCTCAACCGGGGTTTAATGGCTTGCGCTATGCCTCACGCTCGCTCGGTCCTCTCTCACCGGGGGAGATTGTAGAGCAGGAGGTACGTTACACCCGCCTGCAGCCTGGGCTTTCCGTAAACCCGCGGCCCGCCGCCCAACCAACGCCACCCTCCCCACCGCAGACTGAGCGTCCGTGGCTTCCCCTCGCTCTGGGCGGGGCAGTAGCGCTGGCCGGCGCTATTGGAGCCGGGTACTGGCTCTTACGCCGTGGCGCCGAAACACCTTCTCAAGGCCCGACGCCGAGCACACCTGCCGCGCAGTTAGCTAAGTATTGCCCCAATTGTGGGCATCCATATGGCCCCCTGGACCGCTTCTGCGCGATGTGCGGTACTGAACGCCCGGCCCTTTAGAGGAACGGCGGTAATCGTGAATGGGGGCGTCCTCCTCGAAAGGCGCCCCCATCAGCGTTTCTCAACCGGTCTCGGGGGCAATGGGAAGGTGAACCGGTACACCTCTCCCCCGTCCGCAGCCCGATACAGGATCACCACCACCTCCCGGACTTCGGACGCCGCTGCGCGCGGGTAGCCAAGATCATAAACGTCGACCACCCGTTCGCCCGGTTGCCAGAAGGGTGTAGGATAGGTGTTATGCACCGGCACGCTGTCCACAGCGACGGCCACACTTCCGTCGGATCGCACCAGCCGTGCGGAGACCTTATACTCGGTAGCAGGCACGCGTTGAACATCCCAGTACAAGGTCAGCCGCACGGTTGGGCCCATGTGGGTCTGACGCCAACGGACATCATAGCCGGCCAGGGTTATGGCCGGGGTGAAGGACTCGTTCACCACCACCGTGGGGGCCGGGCGATCGTCTTTTCCCTTGGGCCACACCCGAATAAGGGGGCCCACCGCGTCCAGGGAATACCGTTCTGCCGCACCCGCGAGGGGACGGGTAATAAACACCGGCCGACCGGCGGCCAACAGCGCGGCAATGGCCGCGTGGCGCTCCTCTTCCCGATCGGCCGGCTTAACCTGCAAATCTGGACGATATCCCAACACATCACGGAAATACCGAACCAACGTGGTCTCGCCCAAAATACCTACTACGGTACTCCCGGGAGGGAGCGGCTGTTGCACGATATCCAACCCATAATCGTACACCGCCCAATCGTCCGACCGGTTGAGCGTCTCCCAGGCGATCCACCGGTCGCGTAGTACCGGCGCCATCACCACCACGGCCAAAAGGAGGGTGACAAGTCCGGTCATCACGCGCGGATATCGCCACGGTAGCTTGCGCATCCCCCTTGCCACCCCGTAGTGCACTACGTTCCACCCGGCCGCCACAAAGGGCACGCTCACCATCACCGCGCTGAGGAAGAAGACTTCGATGTCCGGCACTTTGTACACAAAGGCGAACGCCGCGTACAGAGCCAGGGTGAGAATCAACGTCAGCCCCACGCGGGGCACCCGGCACCACCGTATCAAACCTACCAGGGCCAAGCCGGCTGCCGGTAGTCCCATCTCGGTCACGTACAACCGAAGATAATCCCCCACGTTGCGTTGTACGTTGAACGGGTTATCAGTAAGGAAGACCCGATACGCTCGGGCCAGCACCCAATCCCAAAAGCCCTGCCACGTGTTCACGTATGTGCCGTCCAGGGAACCGACCCGCGCGCCGACAAGAGGAAGATACGCGTACAGGAGCAACGGGGCCAGCATCAGAGCTAACCATCGTCCCCAGAAGTGAGCCTGACGAGGCCATGCGTCGCGATGCAGGAGAAGGGCTACCCCAATCACCGGCACCATAAGGAGGATCAGGCGGTGATGAGCGAGCCCCAAACCCAGGAACACCGCTACACTGTACAGCGCGCGCGATGAGCCGCCCGCGGTCATCCACGTCAGTAAGCCTCCCAGCACACCGGCCAAGAACAGAGCGTGCAGCGTGTACACTTCTGCCAGGGTCGCCTGCCCCCAAAAAGTGGGGCTCAGCGCGAAAAGGGCCAGCGCGATGCCCACGGCCCGACGATCTGGCACCACGCGCCACGTGGCCTGTCCCAGGAGGCCCAGGGCCAGACCGCCGGCCACCGCCGACAAAAGGTTCAGCCGCCAAGCCGGGTCGTTCAGGGGTACGAGGAGAATCCAACCCTTGCCCAGGAGGGTGTACAGGGGGTACCCGGGTGGGTGAGGGATGCCGAGAAGGGGAATCACCACCTGAAATTCGAGGGCATCATCGAAAATGGTCGCCACTGAAGGGGCCAAGGTTGCCACATACAAGACCAGGGCTGCCAAGGCCACGCCCCACACGCCCCCCTCTCCGAGGTACCTGACCCTCAGGGGGAGGAAACGGCCGCCCGCCTCTACAGGTGACCTGCTCTGCCACCGCCGTCCTGCGCCCATTATGCCTCCCGGCCGGAAACATCACACCAGAGGGGTAATATGACCCAGCTTAGTGAGGGCGTCAACTTCTCACCGCTTCGGGGAGGAGCAGGGGGATTTTTAAGGTTTGCGCGCGGCCGGAGTATTAACAAAATCTGCTAAATGGCCCTCACGCGCGCCCAGATATCGCGTATCATGCCAGTTGGCACACAACGTATGGTGGCTTGGTCAGCTGGCTAACGGCAAAAAACCGGCTTAGAAGGGAGGGTTCTGGGCAAGGAGGGCCTTGCACGCAAGGCCCGTTAGGGATAGAATAGAACACGCCTTACAAGAATAAGGAGTGCCCCACCAGAGCAGTGAGACGGCACATGCCTCGGGCTAACATAGCGGCGGGCATCGCATGGGGCATGTAGGACAGAAGCCTCTCTGTCCTCGTCCCCGCATAGTGGACGTGTTCATAACGGACACATGGGTCACCTTGTGCGCGAGCGTGTCGGAACATCACCGCGGGCGCCAGCATGAGGTGAGGAGATGATCCAGAGCTACGAACAAGCATTGCGCGTCTGGGAAGCAGCGCGCGCACACCTCCAGGTGCAGATGAGCAGCCAGGACTTTGACACCTGGCTGCGCGAAGCGCATCTCATCGGCTATGAGGACGGTGTGTTCATTGTTGGAGTACCCAACGCGTTCATCCGCGAATGGCTGCGCAACCGCCTACACCCCCTCATCAAGCGGACGGTGGAGGCCTTGGCGCACCACGCGGTGGAGATCACGTACATGGTTCGCGTGCAGCCCCGCCCGAAGACCGGCTCGGACAACGGTCCCCTCATCGAGCATGTGCGGGGGACCACGTCAACCCTCGCGGGGAGCACCCTGAACCCTCAGTACACGTTCGAACGGTACATCGTGGGTCCTAACAACCAGATGGTCCACGCGGCCGCGCTGGCAGTGGCCGAGCACCCGGGCACGCGTTACAACCCGCTCTTTATCTACGGCGGTGTCGGGCTGGGTAAGACCCACCTGCTCCACGCTATCGGTCACCGCGCAGCGGCCCAGGGATACCGGGTGTTATACGTCACCTCGGAAACCTTCACCAACGAGCTGATCAACGCCATCCGCTCCA
>WFWT01000074.1 GCA_015490995.1 Anaerolineae bacterium
GCCCTACCCCTACACCTACACCCACGTTCACACCCACCCCCACCCTCACACCCACGCCGACATGGACACCTTCCCCTACCTGGACACCGACGTTCACGCCTACCCCCACGCCGCCGGATTTGCCCCCGCCGGATGCCGTGACCGTCGTTCTCCAGGATGGGCAAAACGGTTATGACGGCACCGAAGACACCTACATCGATCGCGGACAAAAGGACACCAACTACGGCACCGACATCGTGGTGAAACTGTGGAGCAAGGATAACGTCCGGGTCAACACGTTGTTGCGCTTTGACCTTTCTCCTGTTCCACCGGGCAAGCTCGCTTATCGGGCGACGCTGTACCTGTACGTGAACTATTACTATTCTCGGTTCAAGTACACGGCTTACATTCGTCCTTACCGCTTGTTGCGTCCTTGGCAGGAGCTGGAAGCTACGTGGAACCAACCTACCAACGGTGCAAGCTGGGGAGCGCCCGGCGGAGAGCTGCCCGGGAGTGACTACGATCCCAACTACACCGACGAAGTGCCCGTCAGCAGTGCCTATGAAAATAATCCAGGCTGGGTGAGTATAGATGTCACCGACATCGTCAATTACTGGCTTCAGAACCCCGGCACCAATTATGGCTTCCTCCTGCGGTTTTACCAGCCGGAGAACCGCAGTGTTCTCATCTCCATGATGTCCAGCGATTGGGTTGGTCCTAACCTGCGTCCTAAGCTGGAGATTATCTACTACACACCCCCTACTCCCACCCCGACCCCTACCCCGTGTCAGGTGAACTGTCCAACCCCGACCCCGACGCCGACGCCGACGGCTACACCGACAGCGACGGCCACCCCTTCGGTAACCGCTACTCCCACCTGGACACCGACCGCCACACCCACCTTCACACCGACACCAACGCCTACGTATACCCCCACGCCTTCTCTGACCGGTATTGAGGGGTACGTTTTTGTAGACACAAATCAGAACGGCCTCTGGGACGCGGGAGAAAGTACTCTATCCGGGGTGCGGGTGAACCTCTACCGGGAGGATCGAACGCTCTTCGCGGTGCGGTTTACGGACAGCAACGGATACTACCTGTTTGCCGGCCTGGAGCCGGACACCTACATTGTGGAAGAGGAAGATCCTGCCGGTTTTGTCAGCAGCACGTTCAACGAAGTGCAGTTGGAACTGCTTGCAGGTATGTTGGCCCGCATCGACTTCGGTGATTATCCGGAGCCGACCCCGACGCCCACGCCCACGCCTACACCATCCCCCACTGTTACGCCGACGCCAACGCCGACACCCACGTTGCCGCCCAGCCCCTTACCTTCGCCCAGTGGGAACATTCTGGTCCGGGTATGGCAAGACTTCAACAAAAACCAGCTGTGGGACAGCGATGAACCGCCGGTGGCAGGTGTGGAATTGGCGTTGTATCATGACGTTAACAACAACGGCAGTCTGGACATGTGGGAAAGCATTCCCATTCGCCGCGGCCGTACCGGTGCAGACGGTACATACCTCTTCGCCGGCCTTGAGCCCGGGGCTTATATCGTCCACCAGGTGGACTTCCGTGATTACACTTCTACAACGCCGAACCTGGTGGCCATCTACATTGACGCCGGGGTGACGGGCATTGTATACTTCGGCGACATTCCATTGCGTTATCAATTCCACCCCATGGTGGTGAACTGAGGCGAGGGCAACGCCCGGAGTTCACGCCGGGTTGCCTTATTGTTTGAGAAGGGGGTGTGGCGTGGGCTCCGGGCATCCACACAAGCCACAACGATAGCCCATGGACGAACCAGCCCATGGATGAGCGAGCCGCCGGCATTCTCCTGCACCCAACCTCCCTGCCCGGACCGCATGGCATAGGTGACCTAGGTGAGGGCGCTTATCGGTGGGTGGATTTTCTTGCCCGGGCGGGCCAGCGGTATTGGCAAGTGTTACCCTTGGGGCCCACCGGATTTGGTGATTCGCCCTATCAATGTTTCTCCGCCTTCGCCGGCAACCCCAATTTGATTCACCTTGACGACCTGGTTCGGCGGGGGTGGTTGGCCGAGACGGATTGTCGTCCCCCCACGTTTCCTGTTGAGCGCGTGGATTATGGCCGGGTCATACCCTTCAAACGGGCGTGCCTGCTGCGCGCCTTTGACGGTTTTAAAGCCCGTGCCACCCCCTCCGATCGTGCCGCGTGGGAAGCGTTCCGCCACGAACACCGGGCCTGGCTGGAAGACTTCGCCCTCTTCATGGCCTTAAAAGACCATTTTCACCTTCCTTGGTACGAGTGGCCCCAGGATGTTCGCCGGCGGGAACCCCGGGCCTTGGACCGGTATCGGGCCGAGCTGGCACACCAGGTGGAAGCACATACCTTCGTTCAGTGGGTGTTTTTCCGGCAGTGGACGTCTCTCAAGGCCTATGCCCACGAGAAAGGGATTCGCATAATCGGTGATATACCCATCTTTGTGGCCTATGACAGTGCAGACGTGTGGGCACACCAGGAGCTGTTCTGTCTGGACGAAGAGGGGCGTCCTACCGTAGTGGCCGGAGTACCTCCAGATTACTTCAGCCCCACAGGCCAACGGTGGGGGAATCCCTTATATCGGTGGGAGGTCCTGGCGGCTGAGGGATATCGCTGGTGGGTGCTGCGGGTGCGGGTGGCCCTTCAATGTGTTGATGTGGTACGACTGGATCACTTTCGAGGCTTTGAAGCATACTGGGAGATCCCTGCCACCTCCCCGACGGCCGAGGTCGGTCGTTGGGTGAAGGGCCCGGGGGACGCCCTCTTTCAGGCGTTACAGGAGGCGCTGGGCACAATGCCCTTCATCGCGGAGGATCTGGGTTTCATCACACCGGAGGTCAAAGCCTTGCGGGAACGTTGGGGGTTGCCGGGAATGAAGGTCTTACAGTTCGCGTTTAGCGGTCCGGAAAACGAGTACCTGCCTCACAACTACATTTCCCCTCACTGGGTTGTTTATACCGGTACCCATGATAACGATACCACGGTAGGATGGTTTCGTTCCCTGGATGAGGCCACCCGTCGGTACGTGCTGGCGTACCTGGGGCGGGATGGGCAGGACATTGCCTGGGATCTCATTCGACTGGCCTGGCAGTCGGTTGCCTATTTGGCGATAGCGCCCCTTCAAGATGTGCTCCGGCTGGGTTCCGAAGCCCGGTTGAACATGCCCGGTCGCGCGGCCGGCAATTGGACGTGGCGGGTATCCCCCGGCATGCTTACCGACACCCTGGCGGAGGCACTGGCCGATCTGACCGCTCTTTACGGGCGGTAGGTCGGTGCACGGTTGTTTCACCCCTCGCGCACGTAAACGATCTCCCCGGCAAACAGGGTCATGTCCACCTGCATCTCCAACAGCGCGGTTGGATCTTCACGGACCAGGGGTAAGAGGGGACCGTTCAGTACCACCAAATCGGCCACCTTTCCCGGAGCGAGGCTGCCTCGCCACGAAGCCGTGCCTTCCACCATCGCGGGGGCCAGGGTGTACGCGTGCAACGCTTGCAAAAGGCACAGGCGCTCTTCAGGGATCCACCCTTCCGGGCCGGGGGTGCCGTCGGTTCGGCGTCGGGTGAGGGCGGCGTGCAGACCGGCTAGCACGGACGGGGGCTCAACGGGCGCGTCTGAGCCGAAGATTAGATGGGTTCCGGCGCGGACCAGCGTGCGCCATGCATACGCCCATCGGATACGGGGTTCTCCCCAGTACTCCTGTGCCAGGGCCATGTCCTGAGTGGCGTGAACGGGTTGCATGGAAGCGACAACGTCCAGGGCAGCTAGCCGGCTGAGGTCCTCCTCGGCAAGGAGCTGCACGTGTTCCACCCGATGGGGGAGCGCAGGGGGCGCGTGTTCCCTTTCCGCCGCCCGAACCTGCTGTAAAATGTCCAGTACTACCCGGTTTGCCCGGTCCCCGATCGCGTGCACGGCCACTGCCAGTCCGGCCCGGCTCGCGGCCAGGATACCTTCGAGCAGTGCCTCTGGATCGGTGACAAAGATGCCTGTGTTGTCAGGGTCCCCTAGATAAGGTGCCAGCATGGCTGCCGTGCGAGAACCCAAGGTGCCGTCTGCGAAGTACTTGATGCCCCCGATACGCAGGAGATGGTCCCCAAACCCGCTCCGCAACCCCAACCGCATCGCGTCTTCCTGGCGAGAAGCGGGCAGGTAAAGCAGCGCGCGCAGGCGAAGTGTTCCCTGTTCTCGCAGGCGTTGGAGGGCCCGGAAGTTGCGCATGGTGGGTGTGTCGTTAAGCACGTGCACGGCGACGATCCCCTCGGCCCACAACCGGGGTATGGCGGTCTCCAGCGCGCGGACCCAGTCTTCTTCCTGTTCCGGCGGGTAGAGGCGTGTCACCAGCTCCCTTGCCGTCTCCTTCAGGATGCCGGTGGGCTCCCCCGTTCGGGGGTCGCGCTCGATAATACCGCCGGGGGGATCCGGTGTGTGGGCGGTAATGCCGGCCAGCCGAAGGGTGTAGGTGTTCACCCACAGGGCGTGTAGGTCCTTGCTGTCCAGTGCCACAGGGCGATCCCCTACGACCCTGTCCAGCATTGTTGCCGTGGGCCAAGGCGTGTCTAGATCCGGCCACAGGCTCGCGTCCCACCCGCTGCCACGCAGCCACGTCCCTTCCGGTAGCGTCACGTGGGCGGCCTGAACGCGAGCAAGGGCTTCGCGCAGGGAAGTGGTGCCCCACAAGTTCACCTGTTGCTGTTGTAAGGCCCATTCCACCAGGTGGATGTGACTGTCGGTAAAGCCGGGCAGCACGGTGCGGCCGTTGAGGGGGATGATGTGGGTGCGTGTTCCTCGCCATGCCATCACGTCTGTCTCGTTGCCCAAGGCCAGAACGCGCCCCTGCCCGACAGCAATAGCCGACGCAGGGGGCTGTCCCTTGTCCATGGGCAACACGGTCCCGCCGGTGAGAATGATGTCTGCTTCCACGGTTGCCGTCCTCCTTACCCTCCTGGACGTGATGTGGGTGCCAGGGTAGAAGGGGGTTTGATCAGGGCATGGATGGGTGTGTTGTGGTGAGAGAGGGGTGCGTATCGGTCAGCCATCGCCACAATTCAGCCGGCACGTTGAGGATAATGTCCGCTTCCTGGAGCTCTTCCAGTTCGCCGAAGCCACACAGGACCCCTGCGGCCAGTGCACCTGCCGCTTTAGCTGCCCGGATGTCCACCGGTGTGTCACCCACAACCAGGGTTTGTTCGGGGGACACGCCGGCCCGAGCCGCGGCCAGACGAATGGGCTCAGGATGTGGCTTGAGGCGTCGTACATCATCCCGGGTAACGATGACCCGGAAGAAATCTCGAATCCCCGCAGCAGATAGCAACGCCTCTGTTTCCTGCCGTGAGCGGGTGGTGACCACCCCCAGGATGTAATGCTCTTGAAGGTCGGTTAACAGGGCGCGCACGTGCGGTGTAAGGCGGGCCGTGCGGGCAACCCGGCCCCCGTAGAGCCACCGGTCCAGACGGACGGTAAGCCAGAAGGCCGGACGGTCAAGCCGGAGGATGTTCAAGATGGTGATAAGGTTGTTGAGGAACCCTTCCAGGGACATGGTCAGCCGTTTGGCGATGCGGTGGGGGTCACTTTCCAGGAGATTGGCCACCGGTCGCAAGACCTGTGCAAGGCGGGCTACAAGGAGGTTATCCGTCTCGAAGAGGGTACCATCCAGGTCGAAGAGGATCAGGCGCACCTGGCGGGCCCGTTCCGGCTGCCACCACCCCCGTTCAGGGGTGAGCAAGGGTTCTTCCGGTGGGAAGGGAGGGAAGTCGAGCAGTTTGTTGTAAACGTATCGCAGAATAACACGGCCGGTCGCCAGAACCGGCGCGGCTAAAAGCACTCCGATGACCCCGGCCAACATGGCGCCGGCGATCAGCCCGATGAACACCACCAAGGGGTGCAACCGGACGCGGCGTCCCACAATGCGGGGAATGAAGAAGACGCTGTCCAGCTGGAAGAAGAGGAGGTACACTACGGTGATGATGAGGGCAAAGATGACCGGACTGACGGGCAACCATGATGAGCCCCGCAAGAGGGCCAGAGTGACGGCCAATAGCCAGGCAAAGAGGGGGCCAAGGGTGGGGATGAACTCCATAAACCCGGAAAACAACCCCAGTGCAATGGGCGAGGGCATGCCCAACACCCACAGCACAATGCTTAAGAGAGTACCGATGATAAGGGCGAGGGTAAATTGTCCTTTGAGAAAAGCATCCCAAGTGGAAGCGATTTCCCGGCCCAGTCGGGTAAGTTCGTCTTGGTAGTGGGGGGGCAACAGAGCCCGAAGGTGCCGCAGAAAGAGGGGGTAATCCTTCACCAGCCAGAACGTCACCACCATGACGAAGATGCCCCAGGTGATGCTGGTCGCAAGGCGACCGGCCAGGCTGACGACACTGCCCGCAAGGGGAGTAAGCATGTTGCGGATACTGTCCAGGGTAGGCCCCAGAACCCGCAACGGGACGACGGCAATGCCCGGCCCCAGGACGACCGGTTGCGCAGCCCATGCCTGCAACGCGTTGATCGCGTCGGTCAGGTTAAGGCGCAATTCTGCTATGGAGGCGATGATGGGCGGTACGATGAGCACCGGGGCTAAGGCTACCAGCACGCCCACGGCCAGGAAGGTGAACAGCGTGAGCAGGCTGCGCGGCAATCCCGTGCGCCGCTCCAGGTAATTCACCGGCACGCGCAGGATGGAGGCCAGCAATAGAGCCGCGCCTAAGGGCGGCAACAGCGGCCGGATGAGGTACAGCATCATCAAGGAAGCCAGTACCAGCGTTGCCAGCACAAACAATTTGACGTGGAGTGGCCATTTGGCGTCGTGCACGGTCCTCATCCCGTTCCCACCCAGCAGGGGATCAAACGGTGTTTTCGGCCTTTAGTACTCATCCCAATCCCGGGGCGGAGTTGTGCTCTCCCGGCCAAGCAGGCGATGAAACCATCCTTTCCGACCCGGAGATTCGGTGGACGAGGCCGTGGAAGGTGGTGATGAGGTGGCAGGGGGTTCCGCCGGGGCAGAAGTTGTGGTGGTGGGCGGTGTGGTATCCTCTTGGCTGAGGGAACGCAGCACTTCGGCTGCCCGTTCGAGTTCGCTCTTCACCGAAGCCCAGAGGGACTCGGGCAGTTCTGGGGTGTCCGTTTCAGGCGAGGCTTCGGAAGAGGCCGGTGTCTCCGCCTCACGGCGGGCGACCACAGCCGAGAGGGATGGGGCCGCTTCATCCTCCTCCTCGGACGGTTCGGCCAGGGGTGAGGCATGGGAGGGTATGTCCTCGCTCTGGGCCTGGGGCGTTTCGTCGCTGGGCCCTTCTGCCGTAGGGGAGGTAGGAGGTCGCGTGTCTTCCTCTTCAGTGTCTTCATCTACAAGGGGACCCGCGGACGGCGCGGTGGGCACGCTGTCGGTTGTCGTCTCTTCCGTTACCGGAGTGTCTGAAGGCGTTTCGGGGGGCTCCTCCTCCGCCTGTGGGCCTGGTGTTGTTGTGTGTTGTGCGTCCGTTGTCGTTGTCTCCTCCATCGTGAGGTCCTCCGTGGGTGTAGGAGGAGATTCTTCCTCCGGCTCTGCTGCCATGTCCGCCGGTGGAGGCTCCGGTGCGGAGGGCACTTCCGGTACTTCGGTCGGTGGCTCTTCTGCAGGGGGCACCTCCTCTGCAAGGGAGGGCACCGCTTCTGCGCGCGGTTCATGGGCTTCAGGGAAGGCTTCTTCTTCCCTTTCCTCTGTTAACGTTGGCTCTGAGGGAACATCAGGCGCAACAGCAGGTGCCGCCGCGACGGGAGGCGCTTCCTCTAATGTCGGCGGTGTTTCGGCAGGAGCTTCGCCGACGGGTTCGGCTTCCGTTGTCGGCATGCTTACCTCGGGAGAAGCGGGCTCCGGCGGTGTGACCGGAGGCGTTTCCGCGGTGGGCTGTTCCGTTTCTTCCGGCAAAGTGGTCGGTTCTGCGGCCGGTGCCGGAGCCGGTGGGGGTTCGGTCATCGCCGCGGTGGCTGCCGTCGCCACGGTTTCCTCTATGCCCACGGTCTCTTCAGCTGTTTCGGGGGGCGTGGCGGCTGCTGCTTCCTTCGGAAGAGCCCGGGGGCCGCGTTCGGGCAACGCGCGGGTGGCCTCTGTCAGCGTCACTTCCCGCTCGTACAGCGCGGCCAGCACTTTAGCAACCCTCCCGACGGGGACACGCTGGCGTACGGGGATAGGCGCGCTCTCCCAGTAACGCCGAAGAGCCGCGAAATCCCAACGGGTGGTGAGAAGCACCTCTGCCGTGGCCGTTCCCGCTTCCACGAGCACACCGTTGTACCGTGGGGTGAGCCCATGGGGCGCGAAGATGGCGGAACGCCCTCGATAGGTGGGTGAGGGCTCCTCCATAAAGGGGTCGGTGCCTACCGTACAGGCCAACGCGCCAAAAATGTGGTTGTCCATCACCCGGGCCCATAACCCATCGCGCACCTGGGCCACGAGGGTGTCTTCTGGCGTGGCCAAGAGGGTAATGATGGCTTCTGCTCCCTGATAGGCCAGCCATCGTCCAACTTCAGGGTAAAGAATTTCCTCCCCGAACGTGATGCCGAGGCGACCGACCGGTGTGTCAAACACTTGCCAGCCGTTGCCCGCTTCCACCCGGTCCTGTTCGGTGTCGGGCACGATAACTTGGGCTTGTTGGCCAAGGACGTCGCCATCGGGGCCGAAAATGGTGGCGATATGTCGCCGTTTGCGGTCGGTGAGATCCAGAAAGTAACCGCTACCGGCCACGACGGTCATTTTGTACTCGTACGCCAGTTCGGCGAAGGTGTCTACGTAATGTTGCCAGATAAAATCGGCCATTTCCTCCATGGCCTGTTGGACTGCGATAGGCAGGTTAGCTTTGAGCAGGCGCGCCGTGCCGCGCATGAGGCCTCCCCGAGCCCGTTGCCACCAGGAGAGACGGGCTCCTTTGTTGGCCTCCGCCCGTTTCAGGAGGTCGGTACGAAACCCTTCAATCAAAGGAGGGATGACCATCAAGCCGGTGCGTTCGGGAAAGATCAGCAAGCGGGCATGTTTCGTCTCCGCGAGCCGGAAGAACCGTTCAATGCCTCGTCGATAGCTTTGGATGTCGGTGTAAATGTGCAGGCCTTGTTGGGCCACCGCGACGACCGCATATTTCATCAGATGTGCCTCCTCCAGTTATGCCGGACCATAGCGTGCGTTTTGTCACGTTCACACTACATTGTACTCTGGCTTTAGATCTCCTACCAGAAATCGATCGTAACGAAACGGCGAGATATCGATGGTGTGGGCGCGGCCATCCACGATCTCCTCGGCCATGAGGAGGCCTGCGATGGGCCCGTGCATGAAGCCGTGGCCGGAAAAGCCGGCCACGACGTAAAAACCCTCCACGGTGGGCACCCGCCCCATGATGGGATGGGCGTCCGGAGTGACTTCGTACAGGCCGGCCCAGTGGCTTAACAGACCGGCCTTCTCCAGCAAGGGCAACCGGTACATAGCTTCTTCCATGTGAATCAGTTCCCACTCCGGGTCCACTTCTAGCTTGTACCCCGGCGTTTCGTTTGGGTTGGACTTGCCGGTTAAGATACCCTCCCCTTCGCGGTGGAAATACAAGGCTTCCCGGAAGAAGATGATGAAGGGGAAGTCAGGAGGAATGTCGGGGAGAGGGGTGGTCACCACGATCTGCCGTCGAAGGGGCTGAATGGGGATATCCACCCCGGCCATGCGGCCGATGTGAGGGGACCACGCGCCACACGCGTTGACCACTACCGGCGTTGCGATTGTGCCGTGGGATGTTTCCACCGCGACGATGCGATTTCCCTGCTTGCGGATGCCGGTGGCGGTCACACCGGTTAACAGTTGTGCGCCCAACCGACGGGCGTTCTTAACGTATCCCTGAACTACGCTGGACGGGTCACACAGCCCATCCCGTTCGTAGAACGTGCCTGCCCGCACCCCCTCCAGGTTTACCTGGGGGATGAGTTGTTGGATCGCTTCCGGCGTAAGCCAGCGGGTCATAACCCCCAGCCGGTGTTGTAAAGCCACGTTTTGGCGGAAGGCCGCGACGTCCTCTTCGTGGGTGAGAAGGAAGAGATACCCTACAAATCGGAGGTCAATGTCCTGATCCATCTCCTCCGGAAAGCGTTCCAACATGCGGATGCTCTCCAGGGAAAAGCGAATGTTGATCTCGGTGGAGAACTGGTGGCGGATGCCGCCGGCGCATCGCCCTGTGGACATGACCCCGAAAAAAGGCTCTTTCTCGATAAGGACGACCCGCCGTACCCCCTTGCGGGCCAGGTGATAGGCGGTGCTGGTGCCCATCACGCCGCCCCCAATGATGACCACATCGGCCGTTCGTGGCAGTTCTTGGTTCATAGAATGTCTCCTTTACTGTCCCCGGTTCCTTTACGGGAGGAACACCTTGTTCCCGTGCCGGGCGAAATTTTCCGGGGCTATTCTCAGCCCCACGCATTGCGGCTTTGTACCAACGCCCTCAAAACCCCAGGGGTTACCCCGATCCTTGCCGGGGGTTATCCCTTTGTAACCGACGTATTGGGATCTGCCATATCCACCACGATGCCAAGGTGGAGATCCTCCGCGCGGGCGAGCACGGCGCCGGCGGTCATGGCGTCCTGAACGGCCAGTCCTACCGACTTGAAGAAGGTGATCTCGTCCGGCGATGTTCGTCCCGGGACAGCTCCTTCCAGCACCTGACCGATTTCGACGATATCCTCCCAGCGGAGGTGACCTTCAGCGACAGCCTGGATAAGGTCGCCGGCCTCTGCCTGCGCAGCGGAGAGGCTGTCCACGAACACTCGCAGGCGAGGTAGACCGGCTACTTGCACTTCACGCATTTCGGGGGTAAAGGCTCCGATGCCGTTAATGTGGGTGCCCGGGGCCACGTCCGCAGGGTCGAAGACCGGTGTGGAGCTGGTGGTCGCGCAGGTGATGATATCGGCGCCCTGCACCGCAGCGCGCGGCGAATCGACGCGCCGAAACGTGATGTGAGGGTGTCGATGGCTTAGCCGGGTAGCCAGGCGTTCGGCCGAGACCCCTGAAGGTGTGTAGATGCGGACTTCTTCGATGGGCCGCACGGTTATCACCGCTTCAACCTGATCGATGGCTTGTCCCCCGGCCCCGAACAGGGCCAGTACCCGACTGTCCTCCCGGGCCAGGGCGCGCGTGGCCGCGCCTGCACCTGCTCCGGTACGCAGCGCGGTGAGACGAGTGCCGTCCAGCAGGGCAAGCGGGCGACCGGTTGTGCTGTCCATGACCAGCACCAGCGCGTGGATGGTAGGCAAGCCCATACGGGGATTCTCCCCAAAGACCGAAACCACCTTGACGGCCAGATCGCCGGTGTGTTTCACGTAAGCCGGCATAAACAGGGCAATTCCCTTCCCGGTGCGCAAGGGCACCCGCTGTGGCATGTCCACTTCCCGGCGGCTGACCAATCGATAAGCCTGAGCGTTCACGTTGATGGCATCCAGCATGGGTAAGGCTTCGTCGATGACGTGGGCAGGTAAGAGTCGCAATTGCACGAGGCTCCCTCCTGCACGTGATATGGTTAGCCCTTCGGCGAAGACGTTACTGTTGGATCTTCGGACACTTGGAGCCGTTTGGCCACCTCCTCGAAATACGTCAGTGCCTCGGGGTTGATAAGCGCTTCCCGGTTGGTGACAGGTAACCCGTTCAGGATGTTGGCCACCGCGATTTCCACCTTCTTCATGCTGAAGGTGTAGGGAATGTCGGGCGCCTCGAGGATAAGGGCCGGTACGTGACGAGGAGAGGCCTTGGCACGGAGTTCGCGTCGAATCTTTTCCTGGAGGGCGTCCGTGAGCGAGTGCCCTTCCTTCAACTTGACAAACAGGATAATCCGTTGATCACCCTGCCACCACTGGCCAACGGCCAGGCTATCGGCCACCTCTTCCAGCTGTTCTACGATGTTGTAGATTTCAGCCGTGCCAATTCGTACACCGGACGGCTTAAGCGTGGCATCGGAACGGCCGAAGAAGGTGATGCCGCCGGTGTCGCTGTGCATCATGATGTAATCCCCGTGACGCCAAACCCGCTTGTGTGGGTAATAGCGGAAGTACGCGTTGAGGTATTTTTCGTTGTTGGGGTCGTCCCAGAACGCGATGGGCATGGAGGGGGCAGGGGCCTCACATACCAGTTCACCCAGCTGGTCCCACACCGGGTGTCCTTGTTCGTCGTAGGCTTTTATCTTCATGCCCAACGCCGGAGCTTGCACTTCGCCCCGGTAAACGGGCAGGGTAGGTGCGCCCGCGGCAAAGCAGCCGTTAATGTCGGTGCCGCCGGAAATGGAATTGAGGTGCAGGTCGTCCTTAATGGCCCGGTACACGTACTCAAAGCCTTCAGGGGACAGGGGCGATCCGGTCTGGGAGATCTCCCGCAGGGTGGAAAGGGCGAACTCCCGACCCGGCGCAGCCTCCACTTTCATGAGATGGTGCAGGTAGGTGGCACTGGTACCGAAAACGGTGATCCCCTCCTCGTCGATAAGTCGCCACATGGTACGCCAGTCCGGGTAGTTGGGGTTTCCGTCCCAAAGCACTACGGTCGCGCCGACCCCCAGCGCGCTGACTAACCAGTTCCACATCATCCAGCTGGGTGTGGTGATGTAAATGATGCGGTCCTCCCGACGGAGGTCGGTGTGGAGAATGAGTTCCTTCAGGTGATTAACCAGCACCCCGGCCACGCTCTGGACCATGGCTTTGGGCTTACCGGTGGTACCCGATGAGAACATGATGTACAGAGGATGTTGGGAGGAAACCGGTGTGAAAGCCAATGGGGGAGGCGTGGACGTGAAGAGATCGTCCCACCGTTGTGCCTTGGGTATGGCGTCTATTACAGGGGTCGCGGTAGTATAGCCAACCACTACGACGTGTTCCAGCGTGGGGATGTGCCGGGCGACGGTGGCGGCTTTCTCCCGTGTGTCGAAATGACGTCCTTTGTAGAAGTAACCGTCCGCGGTAAAGAGGACCCGGGGCTGCAACTGGCCCAACCGGTCTAGGGCGGCCTGCGCACCGAGGTCCGTGGCACAAGAGGCCCACGTCGCGCCCACGCTGGTGGCTGCCAGCATGGCAATGACCGTTTCCGGGAGGTTGGGCAAGTATCCCACCACCCGGTCGCCAGGGCCAACACCCCATTCCCGCAAAACGGCGGCCACATGAGCTACCGCGTCCGCCAGCTCGCGGTAGGTTATCACTCGCCGTGTTCCTGCTTCGTTGCGGAACAGCAGAGCAATGTGGTCATCGCGATAGCGTAACAGGTTTTCGGCGAAGTTCAGACGGGCACCGACGAACCACCGGGCGCCGGGGAATTTCTCCAGGTCGTCCACGACCAGGGAAAACGTCTCTTGGGCGCGGATGTCCACGTAATCCCACACCGCTTCCCAGAAGAGAGGAATGTGTTCTACTGACCACGCGTACAGTTGGTGGTAATCCTGGAGGTTCAGACCGTACCGCCCGTTCACATAGGCGATAAAGTGGGTGACACGAGCTGCCCGCTTTCGCTCTTCGGATGGGGCCCACAGCGGTGTTTTCATGGCCCATTCCTCCAGGTAAAACATTTACGGGGGCTAAGACATGGCGTTACGAGGTTCTTCCCAAGTATACTGCTGAGGAGTACAGGCGATCAAATCACCAGAGACTGTGTAGGTAGTGTATTATATTGGCACTTGGTACGGTTGAACGCACATTGGGGGGGAGCGCACCGTGCGGGGCTTCTTGGCCGCGTGGGAAGACCTGCACCACCTGTTTGCGCAACGTTATCCTCCGTTTACACAAAAAACTTGACACTACCCCTCATTGTAATACGCGGTCGTAGTCAAACGCTCGTGGCAGACAGGTCGGCACGAGTCAGGGCCTTTCAAGGCCTCTCCTCAGGGTATACTCGCATTCCCTGACGCCGTGCCGCGTCCCACAACTGACGGTCAAACGTCGCTACCGCCACCGGTTCACCGAGCATCTCCTGCCAGAACAATGCGGCAGCCAGGTGGGTCGCATCGTACCCCCGCAACCCTGCGTGCCAGGCCACCCCTTCTGCGCGGCGCAAAAGGGGCTCGGTCACTTGAATCCGTACCAGACTCGACCACTCCTCTCGAAACACCTCCAAGGCCAGGGCTGCCTCTTCTCGGGATAGCACGCCGACACGCACCGCCTTGTCCAATGCCGCCGCCATTTCCACGCGCGTAATGGCGGCAGTGCCCACAAGATCGGCCCCCTCTACCAGCCGTCCCACAGCCGCACTTCCCGCCTCCTGGACATATCGCTTCACAAGGGCACTGGCATCCAGGTAGAGGATCATGCCCGGTCCTCAATCAGGAGGTCGGCGACGGTCTTCTGCCCTTTGGCCCGAACCACAGGGGGCCGAGTAGGAAGCCGTTTTCGGTTCCACTCCACTAGCCCGGAACGAACCATCACCTCAATGCGGTCCTCTAAGGGGGCAACGGTGGGGATAATGCGCCCAATGGGGCGACCACGCTCGCGAATTTCCACTACCTGGCCGTTCTTGGTCAGACGCAGGTAATAGCTCAATCGGGCCTTGAGTTCACGGATGTTGACGACCGGCATGATGCACCTCACGCATCGCTATATTGTGACCACATAATACCATTATGGAGTCACAAGAGCAAGAGGCGGGGATTACAGGAGTGTATCATATTTCGTGTAAACAATGGGCGATAAAAAGGAACCTCCCGGGACAGGGAAGGTATCCCCATCACCAGGAGGTGTGCCATGAAAGAACAACCCTGGCGCCCGAAAGTATACCACATCTCCTGGAGGAGGTAGCGAAAATTATCCTGGAAGTCATCGTGCGGGCCGAACGGGAGGCCTTCTTGGCCGAGCACAGGGGCAGAAAAACGGCTACTACAGGCGGAACCTGGACACCTCCCTGGCCGTAAGGTGCTGCTGGGGTCCCCGATGGGGTGACCGGCCTGGAGGAAGCGGTCAAACGCGTCTTCCCTCAGGCCGACATCCAACGCTGCACCGTGCACATGCTCCACCAGACCTGCCATCAAGGATTGGGAGGCGGTGCGTCAGGACCTGAAGGCGGTGCTGGAGGCGCCCGACCGGGAGACGGCGCAGGCGCGGTTTGCCGTTTTCCGGGAACGGTGGCAAGCCCGGTATCCCAAGGTGGTGGCCTCCTGGGCGCGGGACCTGGACCGGCTGTTGACCTTCCTGGCCTATCCGGCGCCCATCCGGCCGGTGATTCGCAGCACCAACCTGCTGGAACGGACCTTCAAGGCGTTGCGGCGGCGGTTTAAGGTGGTGGAGGTCTTCCCCTCGGTGGAAGCGTTGGAGCGGATGACCTATTGGCACCTGGCCCGGTTGAACGCACATTGGGGGGAGCGCACCGTGCGTGGCTTCTTGGCCGCACGGGAAGACCTGCAGCACCTGTTTGCGCAACGTTATCCTCCGTTTACACAAAAACTTGACATTACCTTGTCACCCCCACGCTATTAAAGCGGCTATTACGCCCAGGACCAGGAAGGGGCTGTAGGACATGGGAGCTTTCCACCCCATGCAGCCCGCAGGGCCAGGGCCCGCACCGCCGCCCGCCCGCCAGCGCTGCGAGGATCAGGGCGGCAGCCGCCACGACCACCAGAAGGAGCAGCAACCGCTTCATCCTACTCGCTCTCCCCTAACTCGCCTATCCATCGCACCCAGCCGAATCGCCCCCTCACCGCATTCCACAGCCGCTTATCACCTGTCCAGAACTCGACGCTCAGTGCCTGCGCCAGCAGCAGGTAGTGGGCGTCGTAAGCCACCGTCATGTCCAGGTCGCGGGCCAGCGCCCAGGCCTCGCGATGGTAGGGCCACATGTCCACCACCTGCACGGGCAGATTCAGGAGCAGGTCCA
>WFWT01000075.1 GCA_015490995.1 Anaerolineae bacterium
GTACATGCGAATCCAGCGTTGGATGGTGTGGGCGCCCTTAATGCCGTACTTGCGGCGTAATGCCGTGATGGTCGCACCATCCTCGTATTCACGGACGACCTGACGCTTGAAGGCTTCACTGTAACGTTTGAGCGTTTTTGACATGTGTTGTCCCTCCTGGCTTGATAGAAAGAGCAGTCGGCACTTTACCAGTAAACATATATCAGGACAAGACAAGGGCCATCGTCCATCGTCCATCGTCGACTTGTGTCCATTCGGTTAGGTGACGGGGGACCGAAGACGGGGGACCGGGGCAAATGCCACACCGGTCGCGCCCGTCTCCGGTCCTTCGGCTCCGGGACACTTCAACGCACGGCTGCGGGTATGTACTGCTTATAGGGCAGCGGGTATATGGGGAAGGTCACCTCCGTACGCTGCCCGGCCACCACCTCAATCTCCTGGCTCAACCCCCGCACCGGGTACACGCCGCCCGGATAGACCAGGCTCACGGTGTAGCGCCCGGGCATGACGTCGGTGAAGCGGAAGAAGCCCTGGGCATCGGTCACGGTCTCCCGGACCTGGGCCAGGCGCCCTCGTGCCTGCATCGGCGCCAGTTGCACCCGTACGCCTTCGATGCCCGCCTCGTCGGGGTCGCGCTCGGCGTCCCGGTCCGTGTCCGCCCACACGGACCCCTCCACTGTGCCCGTGCTAGGTGTAGGTGTGGGGGTCGGCGTCGGTGTCGGTGTCGGGGTCGGCGTGGGCGTGGGCGTGGGGGCTTCCACCAGCCCAAGGTGCAGGTTCAAAATCTGCTGACACGGCCCCGTCAGCTCAACACTATGCACCCCAGGATAGAAAACTTGATAACCAGACGGTGGCGTGATGGTGACCGTGTACCGCCCCAGGGGCATCCCCCCAACCTGCCACCAGCCGTTGGCGTTGGACGTCACCGTGGCCGTAATCGGCCCTGTGATAAAAATCGTAGCATCCGGGATGCCCGGTTCTACGGGGTGCTGGTAGGTGCCGTTCTGGTTGAGGTCGAGGAATACCTTGCCGCCCAGAGAGGTGAAGCACACCGGCGGCGTGGGCGTGGGCGTCGGCGTGGGTGTGCCCGCCTCGGCGAAACACTGCTGTCCTACAGTGGCATCGGTCATCACGTCGGAGACGTTGCTGTCCTGCACCGTGGCGGCGGAGGTCGCGCCCGAGAGGGAGGCATTGGCCCCGGATACGCTCGTGTTCTGCACGGTAGCGTTGGAATCCGCGCTCAACGGGCACCCGGCAATGTTTCCCTGAGCGTCCAACTTGAGCACCCACACGTCGGTCTTGCCGGCGCCGAAGGACTCCGTCTCTCCGGCCACGATGTAGCCGCCGCCAGAGGTCTGCCGCACGGCATAGGCTCGGTCAGCCGCCGTCCCGCCGAAGGTTTTCTGCCATTGCACGTTGCCGCTGGCGTCCAACTTCAGCACCCAGATGTCCGCGTCCCCGGCGCCAAAGGAATCCGTCTCCCCGACTACGATGTAGCCCCCATCGGAGGTCTGCTGCACCGCCCGAGCGCGTTCGTAGGTGGCACCGCCATAGGTTTTCTGCCACTGGACGTTGCCGTTCGCATCCAACTTCAGCAGCCACAGGTCGGCATCCCCAGCACCGAAGGAACGGGTGTAGCCGGCCACAATGTAGCCGCCATCGGCCGTCTGCTGCACGGCATAACCCCGCTCGTTATCCGCCCCACCGTAGGTTTTCTGCCACTGCACGTTGCCGTTGGCGTCCAACTTCAGAACCAGGACGTCCCTGTTGCCGGCGCCGAAGGATCGGGTATACCCGACCACGATGTAGCCACCATCGGCCGTTTGCTGTATGGCATAGGCCTGGTCAGCCGCCGTCCCGCCAAATGTCTTCTGCCACTGGACGTTGCCGCTGGCGTCCAACTTCAGCACCCAGATGTCCACATCCCCGGCCCCGAAGGAGGCGGTATATCCGGCCACGATATAGCCGCCATCCGTGGTCTGTTGCACCGCCCGAGCCTGTTCATAGGCGGCACCACCATAGGTTTTCTGCCACTGGATGTTGCCGTTGGCATTCAACTTCAACACCCAGACGTCCGCGTTCCCCGCGCCAAAGGAGAAGGTATACCCAACCACGATATAGCCGCCATCCGTGGTCTGTTGCACCGCATAGGGGTAATCGGTGCGGTTTCCGCCGTACCGTTTCTGCCATTGCACGTCGCCGTTGGCGGTTAACTTCAACACCCAGACGTCTCTTGTGTCAACACGCCTTTTTATGCCCGAGAGACTCTTTGATGATTGGATTCCAGTAATAGCGCTCGGGGGCTTGCCGTACCCAACCACGATGTAACCGCCATCCGTCGTGGGTTGAACGGCCAGGGCACCCTCAGAACCACTGCCTCCGTACGTCTTCGCCCACGCAACGTCCACAATGACACCTTGCAGGACCACGTCCTCCCTGAATTTCGGGAGGGAGCCTTCCCCGGTGAACATCACGGCCATCCCCGCCCGCGCGGGCAAGGAGGATCCCACTACCAGGGCCAGCACCAGGAAGGTCACGCCCAGCGCCGAGCCCCACCGCTTCAGATGTCGGCACCACAGAGCTATTTCCATGATGCACCTCCTTTGCTCCACACGTAACACAGAACAATTCACTTTTGGTCACCAGGGTTCGCCGGTGGCGATAAAGTGCTCGATAAAGGCGAAAGTACGCTCAGGAACCTGTGCCCGTAACCACCTGGTGTGTGCCGCGGTGAAGAACAAAGCCCAGAGCAAAAACACACCGACGGCTCCCGCAAGGGCCTTGTCCACCCGTTTGCCCACGCGAATGTCCACGGTTAAAGTGCCCTGTCCAACGGACAATGTAACGTTCAAGGCCGATGAGACACCCAGTACCGAGCGCCACACCTCAGACTGACGGACTTGAATTACCCCTTCCCCACTTGACGGCTCCATTAAGTGGGACTCGTATCCTTCAGATCGATACCAGGCAACAAGGGCATGGATAAGTCGGGAAGCATCCACACTGCCAGCTTTGTACGTGCGACGATGTGTCATGACCTCGCTCCCCTCTCCTGGGACTTGGGCAGCTGCGGTCGAAGGTGGGCGTTCTGAGCCTGTTGGACCAAGAAGGCGCTTTGCAGCGCGTGCAGGACGGTCAGTTCGACCAAAAGTTGGGTGACCAACGCGCGTTGGTCTTCGTTCAGGCGACGCTCGACCTGATACATGAGGTCGGCCACGCGCCTGGCCTGCGCCCGAATGTCCTCCAGGCAAACGTCCCCCTCCTTCAGCGCGTGTTCCCACATCCCGATGCGTTCAAGGTAGGCCTGAAAAACGTGCTCGTCGCCCTCGTCGCTGAACCAACTGGCGCGCGCCATGCTCCCTCTCTCCCGCGATGACGTTCAGGGCGAATATAGCAAACAGGTGGGAACAAAGTGTGAACAAACGAAGGTGGAGATTAGAGATTGGAGATTGGAGGACAGTCCTGACGGAGAGGGGAATCACCTCCGATTAAATAACGCCCCACGCAACACGTACCACGCAACACGTTCAAATCATCTCCCCCCGGCGCAGGCGTTCGGCCAGCCATTCGGTGAGCGCGGAGGGGCCCACGTCCAACTCCCGTGCCAGCGCAGCGCGCGCCTCCTCGTACACGGCCAGGGCCTGGGCGCGCTCCCCCAGGCGGGCAAGGGCCCGCATTTTGACCTGATAGGCGGCTTCCACCCAGGGGGCCACGGCCAGCACGCGGTCGGCCCACAAAATGGCCTGGCGGAACTCGCTCCCTTCCAGGTATCGCCGCGCCACGAAGAGACACCCCTCCTGGTACAGGCGTTGCCAGCGTTCGGCGCGTTCTACCCACCAGGCCTCGTAGGGCGCAACGCTAACGGGCGGGGCCCACGCTTCCAAGGCTTGCACACACGCCTCAAGGGGGGGCGGCGCGTCCGGGCGGTCTTCCTCCTCCAGGGCTTTCTGAACGGTCCGCTCGAACACTTCCACGTCCACCCACACCCGGTCTTCCGGGTCAAAGGTGAACACGTCCCAAGTGGTAGACAGATAGCGAATCGGCCCTTTGGCGCGCATGTAGGGTTCCAACACCTGGCGCAGCCAACTGAGCAGGCGGCGGAGGGTCTGCGCGGCCTGTTGGGGGTTCTGGTCCGGCCAGAGGTCCGCGAGGATGCGGTCGCGGGTCAGGGGCTGGCCGCGGTGAAGCACGAAGTACTGGA
>WFWT01000076.1 GCA_015490995.1 Anaerolineae bacterium
CCCCGACACCGTAGACCGGGCCGACGAAGGGAGGGGGGAGATAGTACCTTCCCTCCTCCCTTCCTGGTCACCCTTCCCGGTGGCACAGGATGCACCAGAAGAAGAAAACTGGCTAGACGCTACATAATATCGACGGTACTTTTGGCTTATTGCACAACCGCGCAAAACGTGGTATTATGTGGTTGACGCGCTTGTCCAATTAGGCAGACCTGGCTGGAAAAGAGTCAAAGGCACAGGCCGCGCGTCCCGACACGGCGTGTGCCCCGGTGACATCGTAGCACTACATTGCGGCGAGGACCCATGATTTCGAAGTGCAGGTGGTCGTTCCGTTGGGCATTTTGGGGGCGTGCCCTCTTGGCAGGCTGTTTGGGCGCGGCCCTACTGGTGAGCAGTGTTGCGTGGGTCGTCGCAGAAAGTGATTCTCCACCGGCGGCTGACCCCTTTATAGTGAACGCGGACATGTGGGCCGATGGCCCCACCCAGCTAGGCACGTTCACCGAGGCCACAGCCCCGCAGGTTGTTGTCGCGCCCTCTGGCGCCCTCCATATCGTGTGGGAAAACGCAGGCCGCTTGTACCACATCTGGCGCGACGCCAATGGCCAGTGGTCTTCTCCGGAAGCGCTTTTCTGGGGCGTGACGCCTTCCATCGCTTTAGACGCGTACGGTCGGTTGCACCTGGTATTTGCCCAGCGCGTGCGCGACAATTTTGAAATCTATTACACCCGCTTCGATGGCCAGCGCTGGACCCTTCCTCGCAACGTGTCCCACACCTCCGGTCAGTCGTACAGCCCTTACATTACTATCGCACCGGACGGAAGCCTTTACGTTGTTTGGAACGACACTACCCCCGGCCGGGATGTGATTTATTACGCTAAACTGCAGACATCCGTATGGACGAACGCACCCGTGTTACAGGCCTGGGGGAAAGCGCCCTCCCTGTACATCGGCCCCTCCCTGGAGGCTCACCTTCTATGGCAAGGAAATAGCCTGTTCCGGGCGTTGGATGTGTTCCACCTCTTGCGTCAGGCTACCGGATGGTACCTGCCCCAGAACCTCAGCGATACCCCCAACGCCGACAGTATCAACGCTCAGGGGGTGCTGGACTATCGAGGCACATTGCACGTCATCTGGCAAGAAGAAGGTCCACGTGGTTACCGGGTATACTACACCATGGGCCGCAACTTGGGATGGCTGTGGCCTGAACCGCTTAGCGAGCCGGGCATTGTGGACGCGGGTATCAGCACCAGCGAGCGGAGCACTTTTGTGCACGTCTGGTGGGGGGACGGCACTACTTGGTGGACCCGCTGGCGGGCTGTTGCCTCCCTTCACTGGTCCGCGCCTATCCAGTTCCTCTATGCCGGAAGTCGGGTCATAGATGTGCAGTTCGCACCGTGGAACACGCAACAACTCCACGCCCTCTGGTGGGAGCGTACCCTTTCCGGTGCCAACCTGTGGTATGGTGAGGCCCGTACCCCGGTGCGCCTGCGTCTGTATTTCGCCCAGGTGGGCGTCCAATCGCCTTGGCTGAATCCCTCCTCCCCATCGCGCCGGTAACCGTCCAAACTGCAGGGGGTTGATTCCACCGCGCGTGGCAGGGAAAGTCGTTCCCCTCACTTAAGCCACGCGTGCACCTGGACAAAGGTGGTTGTCCTCCCAGAGACTCTTGCCCCGTCCTGTTAACACACGCTCCATCCCAAAACCGCGCTTTCAAACGATCAATGACTTCCTGGGGGCTCAGTCTACGAGTCAGGAGAATCCGGTGAAAACGGTTGGGGAGGGGGACCCACCACGCCAAGCGTCAACCAGCTTCCGTATACGCGAACTTGACGGCGGACACAACGTCCACTAGAATCGAACCTGGCCGCGGCGCCGGGCGTCGCGGCCAGCGTAATAAATTGTAGGTGCACTGCCAGCCCAGGAACGTCTGACCGGGATGTGTGGCCATGCCCATGTTTGAAACGCTCTCGGACCGCTTACAAGCTATCTTTGACAAGGTTACCCGTCGTGGAGTGTTGAGCGAGGCGGATGTTAACGCCGCGCTGCGCGAGGTCCGACTGGCCCTGCTAGAGGCAGATGTCAATTACAAAGTGGTCAAGTCCTTTATCACCCGAGTGCGGGAGCGGGCCGTAGGCCAGGAGAGCCTGCGAAGTCTGACCCCCGCACAGCAGGTGATCACCATTGTGTATGAGGAGCTGGTGCGCACCCTGGGCGAGCCGGGGCGTTTGGACCTCTCGGGATCACCCCCCCATGTAATTATGCTGGTGGGGCTCCAGGGTTCAGGCAAGACCACCACCGCAGCTAAACTGGCCCTTAAACTGCGGCGCGAAGGCCATCGTCCCCTGATGATCGCGGCGGATACGTACCGACCGGCCGCGGTGGAACAGCTGGAAATACTGGGCAAGCAAATTCAGATCCCGGTGTACAGCGAGGGAACCGCGGCCGCGCCACCGGACATTTGCGAGCGGGGTGTGCAACATGCACGTCAGCGAGGTTACACGGTTGTCATTATGGATACGGCCGGTCGCCTGCACATTGACGAGGCCATGATGGCCGAGTTAGAGGCCATTCGCGATCGAACCCGTCCTAAAGAGGTTCTCTTGGTGGTGGACGCTATGACCGGTCAAGATGCTGTGCGGGTGGCCGACGAGTTTAACCGGCGCATTGGACTGACCGGCATTATCCTGACCAAAGTGGACGGTGATGCCCGAGGGGGGGCTGCCATCTCTGTGCGAGAAGTGACAGGCGTGCCCATTAAATACCTGGGCGTCGGTGAAAAGCTGGACGCGCTCGAGACCTTCTACCCGGACCGCCTGGCCTCCCGTATCTTGGGCATGGGCGACGTGATGACCCTGCTGGAAAAGGCCGAACAGGAGCTGGACCGCCAGAAAGCCCTGGAGGCCGAAAAACGCCTGCTGGAAGGCACATTTACTCTGGAGGACTTCCTTGAGCAATTACAGGAACTGAAAAAGTTAGGGCCACTCTCCCAAATTCTTGAAATGCTGCCTGGCTTCCAGCAAGTCGCCCGTCAGCTGCCGGCCGAGATGACGGACAAACAGCTCAAACGCATCGAGGCTATCATCTACTCCATGACGCCGGAGGAACGCCGTAATCCACGTATTATCAATGCCTCTCGCAAGCGTCGTATTGCGCGGGGCTCGGGAACGACGGTAGAGGAGGTTAACCAACTGCTCCGACAGTTCCGCCAAATGCAACAGTTGATGAAACAATTGCGCAAAGGCCGCTTCCCGGGTAATCTATTTGGCGGCTTTCTGCGGTTTTAGGTGACGACCTCGGCCGACGCGTCGGCCGAGGTGCAGTCCATCTGAACCTCACAAGCAAGGAGAGGAAAAAGGGAGACATCATGGTCCGGATACGGTTACGTCGGCAGGGCAAACGGAATCAACCGTCATACCGTATTGTCGTGGCTGACGCGCGAGCACCGCGCGATGGCCGGTTTATCGAGATTATCGGCTTTTATAACCCGCGCACCGAACCGCCCACAATGAAGGTCAACGAAGAACGGGCGCGGTACTGGTTGTCCGTGGGTGCGCAGCCCACAGAACCGGTGGCTCGCATCCTGCGCAAGGTGGGCGTCTTGGACTAACGGGGGGATGACCTCCACCTCGGCGTGCTTCTCTCGGAAAGCGCTGTGCGTGGAGGGCGCGCACCCAGAAGAGGGGGTTCTCGCATGAAAGAACTGGTGGAGTACATTGCCAAAGCGTTGGTGACCGACCCGTCACAGGTCCGGGTGGAGGAAGAGGAGAAGGGGGACACGATTATCCTGCGGCTATACGTCGCACCCGAGGACATGGGCCGTGTCATCGGCCGGGGCGGCAGAGTGGCCAACGCGATGCGTACGTTGCTGCGAGTGGCAGGCATCCGCCAGGGTAAACGTGTCACTCTCGAAATCGGGTGACCGAAGCTCAAGACGATGAACTGGCCGGCCCCCCTGGCCTGCAGACCGGGGGGACATGGTGCATGATGAGCTGGTGGGAGGACAAGGGACCTTGAATTATCCCCCCACCAGCTCATCTTTTGCCTTCTGGCCGACAGCAATTTCCGGGGGATATCGGTGGTGGAGAGGGATGCCATGGCCAAGTTCAAACGACGCTCACCCTCCTATCTGGCTGTCGGTCGCATTGCCACCGCGCACGGGATTCATGGGGAAGTAGAGGTTGAAATTCACACCGATTTTCCCGAACGGTTCACCCCAGGTGCGCGGTTGCTCGTGGGTGAGGGCAAACGTACCCTGGTGATCGAGACAGTCCGCCCCCATCGCAAACGATTGCTCGTTAAATTCGCCGAAGTGACCGACCGCACGGCAGCCGAACGCCTGCGCGGGGATTGGCTCTACGTGCCCATTGAGGAGGCCTGGCCCTTAGCCGAGGACGAGTATTATGAACACCAGATCATCGGACTGGAGGTTTGGACCGACACCGGAGAATACCTCGGGGTCGTTGACCACATTATCTACACGGGAGCTAATGATGTCTACGTTGTCCAGGGTCCCCGAGGCGAAGTCCTCCTCCCTGCAATTCGGGATGTCATTCTGGATATCGACCTTGAAGCAGAACGCATGACCGTTCACCTGCTGCCGGGATTGGTCGATGAGACCCCATAACACGCTTTCCCCAGGGCCTTATGATTTCGCACAAGCGGGGATGTGCCCCACAGGGAAATATGCTTCCCTGTAATGTTTATCTCGTTCATCCGGGAACACGCTTAATCGCCTTGGGCACATGCGATAAGATTGCGTTGTCCTTGACAGGTGACAGCGACCGCGGTATGCTCATACCGCCCCCGTCATCACGGCGAGGCAATCAGCACATGAGCCAACATCCTGTCGCCCGTTGTGATGGACGCGAGCGAACGCAAGTACTGGGTTGGGTTCAACATGGTGCCGGGCATTGGGCCGGCACGGGTGCGAGCCCTTTTGAGCTATTTCGGCTCCTTACAGGAGGCCTGGTATGCCTCCCCGGAGGCGTTACAGGCTGCCGGGCTAGACCGCCGGTCCCGGGAAAGTTTGTTGTACGTGCGACAACACATCGACCTAGATCGGGAGATGGCTCGCCTGGAGCGGGCGCGGGTTCAGGTGCTCACCTGGGAAGACAGCGAGTATCCGGCCCGCTTACGGCATATATACAATCCACCGCCTGTGCTTTACGTGCGTGGCCACCTGAGGCCGGAGGATGAATGGGCCGTGGCCGTGGTGGGCACCCGTCGGCCCACCACCTATGGTCGGGAAGTGGCACGTGTGTTGGCCACCGAATTGGCCCAAGCCGGGATCACGGTGGTCAGCGGGCTGGCGGTCGGGATTGACGCGGAGGCCCACCGGGCAGCCCTGGAAGCCGGTGGGCGCACCATCGCTGTCCTGGGCAGCGGGTTTCGTCACCTGTACCCGGCCCGGCACCGAACGCTAGCTCGGGACATTGTGGCGCAGGGTGCCGTCCTTACCGAGTACCCGCTGGACGTGCGTCCTGAACCGGCCAACTTTCCTCCGCGCAACCGCATTATCAGCGGTCTTGCCCTGGGCGTGGTTGTGGTGGAAGCGGGGCGAACCAGCGGTGCGCTGATCACCGCCCGGTTCGCTGCCGAACAAGGACGGGAGGTCTTTGCCGTACCCGGCCCTATCTTTAACCGCCCTTCTGAGGGCACAAATCGTCTGATCCAGGAGGGCGCCAAATTGGTGACCTCCGTTCAAGATATCTTGGAAGAGCTGGATCTCACCCGGGTGGCCGAGCACCAGGAAGCTCGTCATCACCTTCCGGCGTCGGAGCTGGAGGGACACATTCTGGCCTGTTTGGGGGACGGCCCCCTACATGTCAATGATATCGTGCGGCGTACGCGGTTGAACGCAGCGGACGTCATCAGTACATTAACGCTAATGGAGCTGAAGGGCCTGGTTCGCCAGGTAGGTCACATGGAATATCGGGCCGTGCGGTAGTTGGCCGTGGTCATGACGATAACCACGACACTGGTAACATGCTGCGGGGAGAACAACGATGACGCTCGAGAAGCTGGAAGCGTATTGTGTAAAATGCAAGGCCAAACGGCCGATGCAAAATCCTGAGCCCTACTTTACCGCTTCGGGCCGGCCGGCCGTGCGGGGTACTTGCCCTGTGTGTGGCACGCGGATGACCCGCATGGGGCGGGTACCGGAACATGACGCCCTCTCGCCTCCTACTGATACCTCTAACCAAAAACGGTCCTCACACGGCCGAGGACGTCGGCACAACAACGCCGGCAGTGGCTCCCGGAAGGACATTGACCGTCTGGTCATCGTGGAATCGCCTACCAAAGCCCGAACCCTCTCGCGCTTCCTGGGAAAGGGCTACGTAGTACGTGCGTCCAAAGGCCATGTTCGGGATTTGTTGAAGTCCCGATTGGCCGTGGACATCGAAAACGACTTCCGGCCTCGCTATACCGTGCCCCGTGAACGTCGAGAGATCGTGAACCAGCTGCGCGACGAGGCAGCCCGTGCTCAGGAAGTGTACCTGGCCACCGACCCAGACCGTGAGGGGGAAGCCATCGCCTGGCACGTGATGCAGGCAGCCGACATTCCTGAAGACAAGGCACGGCGCGTGGTCTTCCACGAAATCACCGAGGCGGCCATCCACGAAGCTTTTCAGCATCCTCGCCAGGTGGACATGAACCTCGTCCACGCCCAACAGGCCCGTCGAGTTCTGGACCGGCTTGTCGGGTACAAGGTGAGCCCCCTCCTCTGGAAACGGGTGCGGAGCGGTACGTCCGCCGGCCGAGTTCAGTCCGTTGCCCTGCGCCTCATTGTGGAGCGGGAGCGGGAAATACAAGCTTTTGTGCCCGAGGAGTACTGGACTATCACCGCGGAATTGGCCCGGCAGTCAGATCGCTCACTCCCCGAGCGTCCCACCTTCCAGGCCAAGTTGCACCGCATCGAGGGGAAAGAGCCGAAGCTGAAGAGCGAAGCAGACGCCCAACGGGTGGTAGCCGACCTGCAAGGTGCGATCTACGTGGTGGAGGAAGTAAAGCGAGGCCAGCGACGACGACGTCCCGCCCCGCCGTTCACGACCAGCACCATGCAACAAGAGGCCTCTCGCCGATTGGGGTTTACCGCAGAGCGCACTATGCGGGTCGCTCAACAACTGTACGAGGGGATCGACCTGGGGCCTGAAGGCCAAGTAGGTCTCATCACGTACATGCGCACCGACTCGGTCAACGTAGCGGAAGTGGCTCAGCAAGAGGCTCGCTCCTTCATCGCAGACGCCCACGGGCCTGAGTTCTTGCCCCCCAGTCCGCCAAAATACAAAACCCGGACGCGAGGCGCGCAAGAGGCCCACGAAGCCATCCGCCCCACGTCCGTTTTTCGCACCCCAGACAAGGTCAAACCTTACCTCACCCGGGAACAATACCAGCTTTACGAACTGATCTGGCGCCGTTTTGTGGCCAGCCAAATGGCACCGGCCATTTACGACACCTTGACCGTTACCATCACCGCCGGCCCTGCACAGGGCAAACGGCCTTATCTCTTTCGCACCAGCGGTTCACAGGTGCGCTTCCCCGGCTTCCTGGTGGTGTATGAAGAAGCTCGGGATGATGAGCAAAGTGAGGAAAAAGAGCAAGGGATGGCTATCCCAGACCTTTCCGTGGGAGAATGGCTTGACCTTATCCGGTTGATACCCGAGCAGCACTTCACCCAGCCCCCGCCACGTTATACCGAGGCGACCCTGGTGAAAGCTTTAGAAGAACACGGGATCGGTCGTCCCAGCACGTATGCGCCCATATTGGCCACCCTGCGCCAGCGTGGCTACGTGGAGCGCCAAGGCAAGAGCCTGGTGCCCACCGAGTTGGGCATCATTGTCAACGATCTGTTGGTGCAACACTTTCCCGGCATCTTCGAAGTCGGATTTACCGCCCGCATGGAGGAAGGCTTGGACAAGGTGGCTTCCGGAGAACGGGATTGGGTCAGCCTGGTGCGGGAGTTTTACGAACCCTTCGCTGAAATGCTTACCCGGGCGGAGGCCACCATGCCCGATATGCGCATACCGGACCAGCCTACAGGGGAAAACTGTGAACTTTGCGGCGCGCCTCTTGTTATCAAGAGCGGTCGTTACGGCAAATTCATTGCTTGCTCCAACTATCCCCAGTGCAAGAACACCAAGCCGTATCACGAGCCCATAGGGGTGGCTTGCCCCGAGTGTGGTGCTCCTCTGGTCATACGGCGTACCCGTCGTGGACGCACCTTCTACGGGTGCAGCCGTTACCCGGAGTGCACGTTCAGTACTTGGGACCGTCCGTTGCCTCAACCATGCCCTCAGTGCGGTGGGCTTCTGGTGTTGAAGGGAAAGAAAAAGGCGCGGTGTCTTGCTTGCGAAGCATGGTATAATGTAGATGAACTGCCCCCTGCGGAGGCAGAACCCTCGGCCGTCCCTACACCGGCAACGGCTGAGGTTTCTGAATAACTTCTCAACACACCGGCACGAATAGCGGATATCACACCGAAGGGTGGGGCCACTGGAAGGGGTACAACGGTGAGCACGGCGGAGCGTTCACTGGAGTCGACATTGCAGCAATACCTCCGCTACCTTGAGTTGGAGCGTGGCGTCTCCCCATACACGCTCCGAAATTATGGGCGGGAACTGCGGGAATTTCTGGCCTTTCTACGCCAGCGTGCGGTTCAAGATTGGCAGGAGGTCACACCCCGCTTGTTAGAGGAGTGGTTGGGTGCTCTCGCGCAGCGGGGTATTGCACCCGCCAGCATTTCCCGTCGCCTGTACGAGGTGCGGGCATTTTTCCGCTTCATGGAACGCCGGGGCTTTATTCGCGATAACCCCCTCGAGGGGGTACGTGGCCCACGGCTGGGGCGCCGTTTACCCCGCTATCTGACCGTCGACGAAGTCCTCGCGCTGTTGCGTGCCGCGGAAGGGGATTCCCCTTATGTCCTGCGCGACCGGGCCATCTTAGAACTCTTGTACGGCGCGGGCATTCGGCTGGGTGAACTGGTAGCTCTGAACGTGGAGGACCTGTACCTTGACCGCAAGGAAGTTCACATCCGGGCGGGGAAAGGCCACCGGGAGCGGATAGCCCTCTTCGGGGAAGCGGCCGCGTTGGCCCTGCGCACTTATCTGCACCATGCCCGTCCTAAACTCGTGAACGCAGACCACCCAACCCCTGCCCTTTTCCTGAACCGGTATGGTCGCCGCCTCTCGCGCGTGAGCGTGACGCAACTGGTGCACCGATATGCCCGCAAGGCAGGCTTGCGCAAAGAAGTGACGCCTCACATGCTGCGCCATTCCTTCGCAACCCACCTCATGGAAGGGGGAGCAGATGTGCGGGAGGTACAAGCATTGTTGGGGCATGGGAGCCCTCAAACCACCCAGATTTACACCCACGTCAGCCAACGGCATCTAAAGGAAATCTATGACCGTTACCACCCGCGGGCCGCACTCCCTTCTGCGGGCGGTCGCGTGGTTACGGAGGAACCGAAGGATGATGCAACAGGGACACGTGCAGACACCTGAACAACCGACATCCGCGGCGGCCGACGAGGCCACACGCGTGCGTGTGTTACAAGCCCGCATCCGTGAGCTGGGATGGACCGGCCTGGTGGTGCAAGGGCGTCCTAACGTGCGCTACCTGAGCGGCTTCCGGGGCACAACCGCTTGGCTGGTCATCACTGCTCAGCGGGCGCACATTCTCACCGATGGGCGCTACTGGGAGCGCGCACAACAGGAAGCACCGGCCTTTGAACTGGTGCGTGTGCGTCGGCGCTACGATGACACCTTGCGGGAGGTGCTGGCGGGTTTGGAAGGGACGGTGGGCTTTGAGGCAGAAAGGATCACCGTTGCCCAATACCGGCGTTTTCTCGAGCCGTTATCGCACATTCAGTGGGTTCCCGCCGATGAGGAAATGGCCCGGCTACGGATGGTGAAGGGCGATGACGAGTTGGCTGCCATTCGTCGGGCCGCTGTGTGTACGGACAAGGCCATGCGTCAGGTTCCTCAATGGCTGCGCCCCGGTATCACGGAACGCGAACTGGCCTGGGAACTGGAAAAATACATGCGTGAGCATGGCGCAGAGGATGTTGCTTTTCCCATAATGGTCGCTTTTGGGGAACACACCGCATCCCCCCATGCAGAAACAGGCGACACCCGATTGCAACCGGAGATGGCGGTGTGTGTGGACATGGGGGCACGGGTGGACGGGTATTGTGCCGATCTGACACGCTCGTTCTGGTACGGCACAAATCCGGATCCCGAGTACTTGCGCGCCTGGCAAGCAGTGCGGGAAGCCTCAGTCGCCGCGCTCACCGTGCTCGAGGGGGGCGCGTCTGGGCGTCTGGTAGATGCCGCCGCGCGGGACACGCTGGCGCGGTACGGCTACCGGGAAGCTTTTCTTCACAGCCTGGGACACGGCCTGGGCTTGGAAGTACACGAACCGCCCCGTCTCTCCTGGCAGGTCGATCATGTCATCCCTACTCGGTGTGTGGTCACCGTCGAACCGGGAGTATACCTCACAGGTCGGTGGGGCATTCGGTTGGAAGAACTGGTCATCGTGTGGGATAATGGTCCGGAAGTGGTCAGTCAAGCGCCACATTGGCAAGTTATCCCAACGTCCTGAGCGGGCTGCTGGCGGGTAAGAGGGGAAGTAAGGGGGGAGGTGGCCTATGAAGGAGGCCATGCGACAGGGGGCGTTTTGGAAGGGCCTGGTGATCGGTCTGGCCGTTGGCTTAATTGTGGCTTGGGGCATCTGGCCGGTGCGTTACACACAGGCATACCCGCGCGACCTGCGGCCAGAAGACAAAGGGGTTTACATTTTACTGGTGGCCAAGGAATACCGGCTTACCGGCGACCCGGCGTTGGTGGCACAGCGTCTGCGCTCCTTTGACCGTTCAGAATTGCCTGATCTTCTCAGCGCGGCGGAGGAAGTCGGCGTTCGTTCAGAGGATAAGGCCGCGCTTGCTGCCCTCCGTGATCTGGTTATCTACGGACGTCCGGCACCCGCTGCCGGTGTGCCTGTGCCGACGACACCGGAGGACTCGCCCGTCGACCGTGGCTCCACGACGGCACAGTTCTTTCGTCTGCTGCCTTACTTTGTGGCCGGCGTAGGCGGCGTGATCTTGCTCCTGGTCCTGACTTATGCCATTGCCGCGTTACGACAGGGGCAGTTCGCGCCGGCGACACCTCCGCCCGAGCGGGTAGAGATGGAGCCGACACCTGCTCGGCCATCCCCTTCAGCGCCCCCTCCAACCACGACAGCCGTCATCCCGGAGGAAACCGCCGGGGAGGAGGATGAGGAGGACCTTGGCCCCAGCGTGAGTTGGGGGGAGAAGGGTACCGAGGCCGAGGCGCCGGTCGAATCGCCTGCCGAGATGCCCACAACCGCGACCACGACGGCACCTTCCCCTGCACCCGTAGCCCAGGAGACAACTCCACCCGCCCTCCGGCAGGTGGACACGTTTCAGTCTGTCTTCATCATGCAGGCACAGAGAGAACAGACCTTTGACGACGTTTTCACTATCTATGACGAACAGGAACGCACCCTGGGGGAATGCGGGGTAGCTGAGGCGGAGACCCTGCATAACCAGACAGGACATCCCACGGTGATGGAGATCTGGCTGTTTGACAAACAGGATACGACCACCCATCAAGCGTTTATCCTGAGTCCGTGGGCGGCACGTCAGCCCGAGATCCGGGCGCGTTATGAGGAGATGGGCCCGGTTATTGTTGCCAGGGCGGGTGCACAGATCCGGCTTACCGCGCGGACGCTGTTCCTGGAGGCTGAAATCAAGGACGTAGCCTTCGCCCAATCGGGTGAAGGTGACGAAGTTTTCAGCAAACTAGCGCTGACCATAACCGTATATCAGCGCATCGCTACCACGCAACCCAGCGCATGACCCAACCGACTCAGACCCGTACCGCGGGATCGAACAACTTGCGGTGCTCTTCGAGCGCGTATCGGTCGGTCATGCCCGCGATATAATCACACACCACCCGGTGAAGTCCCTCTTCCTCCTCCCGAATTTTCCGTTGGGTCTCCCGGGGGAGTTGTCTGGGTTCCGAGACATAGGCGTGGAAGAGATCGGTGAGCAAGCGTTGGGCCTTGGCCGCCATGCGCATCACCCGGTAATGCCGGTAAAAGTTGTCCATGAGGAACCGCTTGAGTTCCGCGTTCAGGCGCTCCAGTTGGGGGGAATAGGCAGCGAGGTTTTCTCCCGCCGTGCGCACGTCCTCCACCGAGCGCACGCGATAACGTTCCAGCCGTTCGTGGGTCGTCTGGATAACATCCCGCACCTCAATGCCGATGAGACGACGGATGGCCCGATAACGCAGCATATCGGTGATGGGCGCGTCCCAAGGCTCGTTGAGCAAGTCCATCACATAACGCCAGATGGCCAACTGCTGGACATCGCGGGGGTCGAGAATGCCGCTCCGCAATCCGTCGTCCAGGTCGGCCGTGTTGTAGGCGATCTCATCCGCTAAGTTCGCAATTTGACATTCCAATGTGCCGGCCTTTTCAGGCTCGTAGCCCTCGGCGTGCACCACATCGTAATCGGTGTCATGCTTGACCAGCCCCTCTCGTACTTCATATGTGAGGTTCAGGCCGGGAAAGTCCGGATATCGCCGTTCTAGCTTCTCCACAATGCGCATGGTCTGGCGTTGATGGTCGAAACCACCGTAATCCTTCATCAACTCGTTCAAAGTGGCCTCGCCCGTGTGGCCGAACGGGGGGTGGCCTAAATCATGCGCCAAACAGATGGCTTCGGTCAGATCCTCGTTAAGCCCCAATGCCCGGGCCAGAGTGCGTCCAATCTGAGCCACTTCAATCGTGTGCGTCAGGCGATTACGATAATGGTCTCCCTCCCCAAAGACAAACACCTGGGTCTTATACTCCAGCCGTCGAAAAGCGGTGGTGTGGATTATTCGATCGCGGTCCTTCTGATACACGGTGCGATGAGGGTCCTCATCCTCGGGGTAGACCCGACCGCGCGTGTCGCCGCTCTTCATTGCATACGGTGCTAGAATACGTCGTTCCCGTTCCTCCAGTATCTCCCGTGTGACGATCACCGATCGCCTCCTCCGCATTTACCCCGGAACACACCTCGGACACCGGCTACATTACCATTGTATAACCGCCCTGATCCCGCAACAAACTCCCCCAGAATATCTTACCCTGGGCCGGCTGTCCTGAACGGTCAGGGGCATGAACGGATGGCTTCCCTAGCATATGCGTTCACTTCTGTCCGTTAGAGGGGAAGGACATGGGCGCATTTTCCTCGGACCATTCCTTGAGCTGCGCTTCGATCTCCGCTAGGCGACGCAATAGGGCTTCCCGTTCCGCCAGCAGGGCTTCTCGGTCGGGGAGCGAGAGCTCCGCTTCTGACCGACGGTTATCCTGCTGTATGGTGTACAGGTGGTACACCCACACCAGCACACTCAGTACCCCAGGGCCGATGGCGTTGGTCGCGGTGGTCCAAAAGATCGGGGTGGATACCCCTAGCGCCCACAACCAAAGGGCATATACAATGCGGCCCGAGTAGACCAACATCACCAGGCCGGCGACCAATCCCACACCGTAAAGGTACACTCGACGCATCCAGGACGCTCGCTCTTGTTGGCCGATCCGATCCGGTCGCGTGGCTACGTGTTGGATTTGCCGCCAGTGCCACAACCAGACAGGGGCAGCGACCAGGAACATGGCTGTGCCCGTTGCCAGGTGTTGCCGCCACCAATTGCCCCCTAAACCCTCCCCGGGCAGGAGCAAGGTGGTCAGCACACGCAGGGCGGTCATCGCGCCCCACCACGTCACACCCAGCGCGACGGCACATACCACGTACGTGTAACCACGGCCCACCGCCACGTGGAACCACTGTCCCCGTAGATCTCCCCATTCCTGTTGTACCCGCCACCGGTGCACCCACCAGATCACACTGCCTACCCCCAGGGCAACGCCCGCAGCGGCCAGGGAAGGCCACCAACGGTAACGAGGACCGAGTGGTTCCCCCAGGAGCCCTAACATGCCCTGGCGAACCAGATAACCCAGCGCGAGGAGGACCAAACTCAAGCCCAAACCGACGTTCACAAAATAAAACGCCTGCCGGGTCCACGCCCGCGCGTGCAGCGGGTGCTCATGCCAGAATTCCAATTGCCGCCATGCCCAGGTCCAGAACGCCCAGCCGGTTATCATCCATGCCAACCGGGGCGCGCTCCCTTCCCGCCACCACACCCCTATTTGCCATTCTGAGGGCGGCAAGGGTGGGAGGAACCACAGCAACAACAGGGACAGGATGTAAATTCCCCCCACGGTGCCCAGGATAAGCCCCACTTCACCGATCAGAAACACAAACAGGCGGGGCCATCGGGCAGTGGTCGGGGTCTCTTCAGGGGACAAAGCGATAAGACGCCGGCTATACCAGAGGACGATCACTGCCCACAGGAGGTGGGCGTTCTGGGTTAGCCAATTTGCCCACCACACTGCCGCTACCGGTTCCCCAATGCCCAGCCATCGCTCAAAGGCCAGACTCAGCCCGCGCAGCGTAGCCCGAAACAGGTAGTACATCCCGATAGCGGCGGTGGCATAAGCGTACACGTGGTATAACCGCGCTTGGGTCTCTCGGGACTCTCGACGGACATGACGTTCAAGCCATACCGCGTGGCCGACAAACAGGGGGAAGGCCACCATCACGACCCCCGCCCAAAACGCGATGGGCTCCCTAGCGAGGGGAAGCCCCAGGGCGAAGGCGAGGAGTAAGCCGGCCAGGCGGGTAATGCCACTACTCAGGGCGACCAGTGCCGCCCAACTCATCACATAGAGGTAGACCCGCTGAACCGTCTGCATCGGCGGATCCTCTCAATCTCTCGGAACCGGGGGAGGCGCGACCTTCCACTCGGGGTATACAAAGGGCAAGGGCGTGACAATGTACCACTGTCCGTTTACCCGCTCCAGGTAAACGGTCTCCGTCTGCACCCGCACCTCGGGTCCCAACAAAGGACCGATATCCGGCATTACGAGAAGCACCTGCACTACAGCCCGGTCACCGGTCACTGTTACTTCGCCGATACGTAACTCCCCGCGGTCCAGCGCGTAGGAACTCACACCGATGATGGTGCCCTCACGGCCCCAGGGGGAACCTTTAAAGTACGCCAGGAAGCGGTCCACATCCTTGCGGCGAGCGGCCACATACGCGTTGTAGACCACATTCTCCGGCCGGGTTTGATCAGACCGGTACTCGGGAAGGGCAGAGGGGGTGGCAGCGCGCGCGGCCCACAGACCCACCCCCACTACTACAACAACCAGGGACACCAGGAAGCCCCAGAACAGCCGATCGGACAAGGAACGCATGGGCAGGCACCATTGACCGCTCGCGCAGCCGAGTTAATCACGTGTTTTTCAGCACAATGCTGAGGGCCCGTTTCAGGTTACGCAAACTCTGTTTGCCCTCTTCATTCGCCACACACTCGATGACACACGAGTCGATGTGTCCCTCGAGCAGCTTGATGATAGCCTGATTGATGGCCGCTTTCACAGCCGCCATCTGGATCAGTAGACTATCACAATCCTGCTCCTCGGCCAACATACGTCGAATGGCCCGCACGTGCCCCTCAATGCGGGCCAACCGCGCATCCAGCGCTCGGGTCTGTTCCGGCGTCAAGTAGACCTTCACGTCAGAACGGTCAGGCATTGTCACGATCAGAGATTGAGATTTGACGTCGCTCATAAATGCCTCCCCTATGGACGCTCAACACGTAAATCCACCTAACCCATTACAGGGCCATCATGTCCCTAAGCACCAGGAGAAGCCCGCCCTTGGTCAGCCAGTAATACACAATGTAGATACCGGCAGCGCTTAAAAGAAGGGAGCTTACCCGATGTACATAAGGGACAACTCGACGGACCGATGTCAATGCCATCTCGCGGAAGAGGGCAAGGCCGATGGTAAGGGCCATCAACACCAGCCCCATACCCAAGCCATACGCTATAAACTGCCCTAACCCCTGCGTAAACCCTTCCTGGGTAAACGCAGAGCCCACCACCAGCAAGAAGACCGGCAACGTGCAGCTCAGGGAGGTCAACCCATAGGCCACACCGAACAAAAACATGGCCCGAAACGAACGCTCCTGTTTCACCTGCAAGGTGGGTAAACCGGACACGTGTATTTTACGGCCGCTGAACAGCCAGAGTCCCAGTAGAAAGAGCCCGATACCCACCAGAAAACCCAACCAAGGCATGGTGCGCACCAACATCGATGCCGCAAAGGCAAACACAGCCCCGGCCAGAGCAAACAACACCACAAACCCGGCCGCGACCAACAGACCCACCAACAACGCCCGTGCCAGCCGCTGTATCTCACTACGGGCTCCCGTGTCGTCGGTCGCCAGATAATACGAGATATACGCGGGCAACATAGCAATACCACAAGGATTCACCGTGGCCACCATGCCGGCGCTGAACGCGTACACCAGCAACTCAACGTTAAGCATGTGACCCTCCTCTAGCCTCACAATAATGGTTTGAGAGGAGCCATCATATCCCCATATCCCCCAGGGGGGGATGTCTCCTCCATCTTACCCTACGGCTCAATATTCCGCCAAATGTATTGGTCAAGGAAGGACTGCACGCGCCCGTTGGGCTCTGCCTTTTGGTCGTCCTCTGGAGAATGTGTCACAATGCCCAGACGGGCACAACTACCACGATCATGGTGTATTCATTCGCGCAAAGACATTTCTACCGTGTGACACAGGAGGAGGCAATATGGCGTCCAGGCCGCCGACATTCCAGGACGTTATTCACCGGTTACACGCGTTTTGGGGCGAACAGGGGTGTCTGATCTGGCAACCGTACAGTGAAAAGGTGGGCGCGGGCACCATGAACCCGGCCACGGTGCTGCGAGTTCTGGGCCCCGAGCCGTGGAACGTGGCCTACGTAGAACCCTCTTACCGCCCCGATGACGGACGTTACGGTGAAAATCCCAACCGGATGCAAATGCATACCCAGTATCAGGTGATCCTGAAACCCGATCCCGGCAATCCCCAGGAGATCTATCTGCGCAGCCTGGAAGCCATTGGCATCGACCCGACCAAACACGACATCCGGTTCGTGGAGGATAACTGGGAATCCCCGGCCTTGGGTGCCTGGGGTTTAGGGTGGGAAGTCTGGTTGGACGGGCTGGAGATTACCCAGTTCACGTATTTCCAGCAAGCGTGTAGCCAGGAACTGCACCCCCCTGCCGTGGAGATCACCTACGGGCTAGAGCGCATTGTGATGTTCCTGCAAGGGGTGCGCAGTGTGTGGGACATTGACTGGGACGGGGTGCACACGTACGGGGATATTCTGCTGCACCAGGAAATTGACCATTGCAAATACAACTTTGAAGTGGCCGATATTGAACGCCTGCGGGAAATGTACCGGCTCTTTGAAGCCGAGGCGCGTAACGCACTGGCCGCGGGGCTGGTCATCCCTGCCCATGATTACGTGTTGCGCTGTTCACACACCTTCAACGTTTTGGACGCCCGGGGAGCAATCGGCGTTACCGAACGCGCCAGCTTCTTCGCCCGCATGCGCGATTTGGCCCGCCAGGTGGGAGAACTGTACGTCCGCCAACGGGAAGCGGCAGGATTTCCCTGGTTGCGCCAGCGGTCCACCCCGTCATCCTCCACGTTGCCAGAACCTGCTGCCCCTGAGGGCGAGACCTTGCCCCCTCGGGCGGACTTCGTCTTGGAGGTGGGTACGGAAGAGCTGCCTCCCCAGGACGTGCAAACGGCCATCGCCCAATGGCGTCAGGCCGTTCCGGACTTGTTGACCCAACTGCGCCTGCCTCACGATGAGGTAATGGTCACGGCCACGCCGCGGCGCATCGTAGTTTACGTCCGCAACCTGGCTACCCGTCAGGAGGATCGGGTGGTAGAAGTCAAAGGCCCCCCGGCCAAGGTGGCCTTTGACGCGGAGGGGAAGCCTACCCGCGCTGCAGAGGGCTTTGCCCGGGCCCAGGGTGTGCGCGTGGAAGACTTGCAGGTGCGCACAGAAGGGGACAAAGCGTACGTTGTGGCGGTACGGCGAGAAGCCGGTCGCCCTACCCTTGACGTCCTGGCCGAGGCCTTGCCGGACCTGATTCGCAGTTTGCGCTTCCCCCGCACCATGCGGTGGAACCACACCGACGTTGCGTTTAGCCGTCCTATCCGGTGGTTGCTCGCTCTCCACGGCGATTGGGTAGTGCCTTTCACGTATGCCGGACTGGTGAGCCACCGGGTCACGCGAGGTCCCCGTCCTCTGGGCTCTCCCGAAGTGACCGTCCCCCGCGCGGAGAGTTACCTGGACACCCTGCGCGAACTGAACGTCATCGTGGACCGGGATGCCCGGCGCCAACAGGTATGGGAACAGGTCACTGCCCTTGCCGCCGAGGTGGGAGGGATGGTGCCTGAAGACCCTGACCTGCTGGCAGAGGTGACCGATTTGGTCGAGTGGCCGGTCGCCCTGCGCGGTCGCTTCGAGGAAAAATACCTTGAGTTACCTCAGGATGTGCTGATCACTGTTATGAAGAAGCACCAGCGGTATTTCCCCGTTGTCGACCCTGAGACGGGGCGCATGTTGCCGTACTTTATTGTCGTGGCCAACGGTCGGCGGGAGGATATGGACTTAGTGCGTCGAGGATACGAAGACGTGTTGCGAGCCCGCTACGCGGATGCCGCGTTCTTCGTACGGGAAGATCTGAAGCGCCCCCTGGAGGCGTTTCTCCCCAAACTACAAACCCTTACCTTCCAGGAACGTCTAGGCTCCATGTTGGCCAAACAGGAACGCATCGAACGGTTTGTCCCCCTTCTGGCCGAAGCTCTGGGGCTCACGGAAGAGGAGAAACGTTGGGTTCAACGGGCTGCCCACCTGTGCAAGGCGGATCTGGCTACCCACATGGTCATAGAGATGACCGCCCTCCAGGGGATTATGGGGCGGGAATATGCCCGTCACTGGGGAGAACCCGAGCCGGTGGCCCAGGCCATCTTCGAGCATTACCTCCCACGGTTCGCGGGGGATGCCTTGCCTGCTACCCGTCCCGGCATTGTGCTCGCCCTGGCCGATCGCTTGGATAGCCTGGTTGGGCTTTTCGCGGTGGGGCTTAAGCCCACCGGTTCGGCAGACCCTTACGGCCTCCGGCGGGCCGCCCTGGGGCTGGTGCACATCCTGGTAGAACGGCAGATCCCCTTTGACCTGCGGCGGTTCTTGCACGAAGCAGCCCGACTGCAGCCCGTGACAGTGGAGGAATCTGTACTGGCGGATGTGTGGTCCTTCATCGTGGATCGGTTAAAGGTGTGGCTTCGTGAACAAGGTCTACCTCATGACGTAGTGGAGGCCGCGGTGGCCGCACGTGGCAATGACCCTTACGCCGCGTACCGCGCGGCCCGTGACTTGGCGCAAGCGGTTCGGGCACCTGATTGGCCTGAGATACTGGTCGCCTACGCGCGGGCCAAGCGCATCATCCTGGCGGCTCAGGACAAAGAAACCATTCCCGCAGACCCGGAGGGGTTCCGCGAGTACTATCGGGAGCCTGCGGCCAAGGCCTTGTTTCAGGCCTGGAAACAAGGCCGCGAACGTTTGGAGGCCGATCCAGAAGTACCTACCCTGATCGCCGTGCTGCGCGAACTGAAAGAGCCCATTAACCGTTTCTTCACCGATATCCTCGTTATGGCCGAAGCGCCCGATGTCAGACGCGCGCGCTTAGCTCTGGTCAACGCAGTCGCTGCCCTGCCCGATGGCATCGTGGATCTTAGCAAACTGCAGGGCTTCTAAGGGACTCTAACAGATCACGACATCTGTACAAGGCCCCCGGCGCACCTGTCGGGGGCTTTGCATTTCCACCTTTGGATGAACAAACGTTCACCACCGCCCGCGGCAGCATTCATGTAGCGTTCACCCTCCCCTCTTACAATACTAGGTGTACCTCGGCTGATATGGGCATGGGTTCCTCCGGCCGGGGCATCGGCCCATCGCTAACGGTACACCCTTGCAGAAAGTGGGAAGGATGTTGAGAGCCATGTACCGCCAATGGTATAATGTCCTTGCCGTGTCACCCCATCCCGACAACAGCTTTGAGGATGAACGGATGTTGATTCTGGTGGTGGATGACGATCCCCCCAGTGTTAAAATGATCTCCTTCCTTCTGGAAGAGGAAGGATACGACGTGATCACGGCTGCCAACGGTGTGGAAGCAATGCGCTTGCTGGACGAACGGGTTCCGGATCTCATTATTCTGGACATCATGATGCCTCACATTGACGGGCTAGAAGTGTGCCGGCGGATCCGGGAACGTTCGGATGTGCCCATAATCTTTCTTTCGGCCAAAGGGGAAACCAGCGATCGCGTGCAAGGATTGGACATGGGCGCGGACGATTACCTGGCCAAGCCCTTTGAACCCGCGGAACTTCTCGCGCGTGTGCGGGCCGTTCTCCGGCGCACCGAAGCCGGCGCGACCCGTCTGGGCATGACCCGCTTGCGCATCGCCGGCTTTGAGCTGGACCCTGCCCTGGGACGGGTCATTTTGCCCTCGGGCAAACGCGTTGACTTGAGCCCCATTGAAACGCGTCTGCTGTACACTTTAATGCGCCACGCAGGACGCACGTTAACCCATGACCAGCTCTTCAACAGCGTATGGGGGTACGATCACTTCGGCACGCCCAACGAATTGGCCGTATACATGCGCCGCTTACGCCGCAAGATCGAACCGGATCCGAAACAGCCTCGGTACCTTATTACCGAGCGAGGGGTTGGATATCGCTTTGAACCGTATCCCGAAAGTGACTGAACGTCTACCGACGCAGGGGGAACATGCTCCTTATACCAGAACGGCCGATGTGCAGGACGATGGGATGATGACACCACGACCAACGAATAGAGTGGTAACCCGAGGTGGAGGACGATGGTGGGGGCCCTGGAGCCCCCATATGTATGTTTGGCCCCTGATATCCAGAGGAGCACGTCTCTGGCTTGCCGCGCTGTTGAGTGCCGGTCTTCTGGCGGCTCTCCTGGTGAGCGTGCGTGGGCCTGTCCAGGCCGCACCCCAAGCCCCTACCTGGACACTTCAGAAGCCAATGGGCTGGATCACACAGGTGCCCTTTTCGGTCAGTGTGGTGGTCACTGTGCCCACGCCGATCCTGCCGGATAGCGTGGCCTACCAAACCAGTACCGATGGGGGGAACCAATGGAGCTCTTGGCGCGTCGACGGCCTGCAGGTTAACCTGCCCGTCAGCACGGTGGCCTATATTACCGTCACACAGCTTACCTTCCCCGATGCTGTCGACACCAACGTTATCCGCTGGCGTATAGCTACCGAGGATGCCGTTGTGCATGAAAGTCCACCCTTTATTCTGCCGGTAGACACCAGCCCTCCCACCATTACGGTCACCGAACCCGCCGCCGGCAGCGTCATAACCGACATTCGGCCGTCCGGGGAGGCACGCGATGCTACGGCAGGCATCGCGCGGGTGGAATTGCAACTCCAGGACAGCAACGCTCGTTTTTGGGACGGAACTGGGTGGCAGCTCACTCCGGTGTGGCTCCCCGTTGACGGGACTACTACATGGATTTATACCGGTGGCCAACCTGACGGTCCTGAAGGGCCTTACACCTTGACCGCGCGTGCTTTCGATGAGGCAGGGTGGGAGGCTCGGACTACCCTTACCGTCACGGTAGACCGCTCACCCCCACCACCACCGCAGGACCTGCGCATCGAACCGTCGGGATGGAACAACGAAAACCGCTTTACCTTGCTCTGGACGCCTCCCCCGGATCCGGCAGGTATTGCTGGCGCGTGGTATAAAGTGGGCAGTCCCCCTCTCCACTCGCGGGATGGCACGTTCGTACCCGCCGCGCGCGATGGCATCACCGCCGTTCAGGTGCCAGGTGAGGGCGTGTTTCCCGTTTACGTGTGGTTGGAGGACACACTGGGCCATGTGGACTCCACTCGGCGGGCGGAGGTCACGGCACGTTACGATGCCACGCCCCCCGGTGCCCCGGTTGCTCTCAAGGCCGAACCCGGTGGATGGCAACGGGTGAATGATTTTTCCCTGTCCTGGCTAAATCCACCGGACCTGTCGGGCATTGTGGCCGCCTACTATCGGTTTAACGGAGAACCCACCTACCCGGAGGATGGTCAACGTGTTTCAGGGGAGAACATCCAGCGCATTGAACACCTCCAGGTTCCGGGCGAAGGGGTGTACGACATCTACCTGTGGCTTGTGGATGCTGCCGGGAACGTGGACCATCGCACCCGCAACTTGCTCCCGCGCGCTTTCATGTATGATGCCACACCCCCAGAAGTGGCCCCCCTGATCACCGGCACCCAGGCTGCTACCGGCTGGTACACCACCCCGGTGACCATCACCTTTGCGGCTTCCGATCGGCTATCCGGCGTAGCTGCGGTGTGGTATCGCCTGGATAACGATAGTTGGATCACCGATACGGTCTTGACCCTTTCCACTGATGGCGTGTACACCATTACGTACCAAGCCATGGATGTGGCCGGGAATCGTACCGAACCCCAGACCCTTACCGTTGCCCTGGACCAGACACCGCCCGAACTGACATACACCATCTCTCCGACCCCTCACAGTTCCGGATGGTACCGTTCTGCGGTCGATGTCGCCCTACAAGTGAAGGACGCAACGGCCGGTGTGGCCGATGTTCAGTACCGGCTGAATGACCAGCCGTGGGTGAGTGTGATGCCAACCCTTACACTGCGCCTCACTGAAGAAGGGAATCACGTCCTGTGGTTGCGTGCCATAGATCACGCCGGTAACATCACCCAGGTAGGCCCGTTGAGCCTCCCAATAGACCGGGCCGCGCCCCTTACCGCGTATCTGGTCGAGGGAGAAGAGGGCGAAGGGGGGTGGTTCATTTCCCCCGTCACCGTGACCCTTACCCCTACCGACACCGCCTCCGGAGTGGTGGCGACGTACTACCGCATCAACGGCGGGGAATGGCAGGAGGGCACGGTGTTCACCATCACCACCGATGGGAAGCACGAGATCGAGTTTTACTCAGTAGACGCGGCCGGCTGGGAAGAGCAAGGCTACCCTATCCCCCTCTGGATTGACACCACAGCCCCACCCCCGCCTCCCCTGGTATGGGTGAGCCCGGAGGAGTGGACGCGGGAAAATCGCTTTGATGTGACGTGGGCCACCCCCAGTGACCTCTCGCAGGTGGTAGGCGCGTATTACAAGCTTAATGAACCGCCCCAAGCCCCTGACGACGGTGTTTTCGTGGACAGCCCCTACAAAATTGAAGGGATTCGCGTACCCTCTGAGGGCGCGCACACGTTGTATATATGGTTGCGAGACGGCGCAGGTAACGCCGACCACACCCAAACTTACGTGCTGGAAAACGCCTTACAATACGATGTAAGCCCACCGGAGACAGAATTGCGGTTCGCTGGTGAACGGGGGAACGCGTCCTGGTGGCGGAGCCCGGTGACGGTCACCTTCGCGGTGAGTGATCTTCTCTCCGGCCCGCGCACCACGTTTGTTTCTTTGAACGGCGCGCCGTGGGAAGAACGGGACAGCATCTCCATCGAAAGTGATGGTAAACACACGTTGCAGTTTTACAGCGTGGACCAGGCAGGCAATGTGGAGGATGTGCGTCGTGCGACCATCCGGGTGGACACCCAGCCTCCTCCGGCGGCATCAGACCTGACCCTGGTGACCTCGGGCTGGCAGCGAGAAAACCGGTTTGAAGTACAATGGACCTCTCCCCTCGACCTCTCGGGGGTGGCGGGAGTGCGCTACACTGTGAACGAGCCCCCCCAGAAGCCGGGCGACGGTGCCTTTAGCCCGGGGCAGGGGAGGGCCTTCTTGCAAGCCCCCGCGGAGGGAATCTTCGACGTGTACGTGTGGCTTGTGGACCGGGCAGGCAACGATGATCCCACCACCGCTCGTTATTTCCCGCGTGCCCTGTGGTACGATGCCACTCCTCCGTCGCTGGACGTGACCGTGCAGGGAGAAATGGGCGATAACGGCTGGTTCGTAACGCCGGTAACCGTGCGCGCGACGGCTACAGATACGGTCTCCGGAAACGTCACCGTATGGGTTCAGATCAACCAGAACGATCCCATCACCCTCACAGAGCCGCTCCGCCTCACCGTGGAAGGCCGCTATCGGGTGCGGATCTGGGCCACAGATGCCGCCGGGAACCGTACCCCGATGTGGGAACAGGACATCAACATCGACCTTTCTCCGCCCTGGGCACGCGTGGTCCCCCTACCCGCGTACCTTACCGCTTTCACGCCCATTCAAGGCAACCTGGTTGGGTTTACCGTTCGCTGGCAAGGGATGGACGCGGCCAGTGGGGTAGTGTCCTTTGACGTCCAAGTGCGGGAGGGGCTCAATGGTCGTTGGACGTATTGGCAGACCCGCACCACCGCCCGGGAAGGCTTTTTTGTCGGGCAGTTGGGCCGCACGTACTTCTTCCGCGTGCGCGCCCGAGATGCGGCCGGCCATACGTCTACCTTTACTCTCTCCCCCACCGGAGACACCTACACCCATGTTCAGGTCATCCGGAACGGGGACTTCGGCACCGGTAACTTCCTCTTCTGGCAAGCCGACCGGGTGGGTAATCCCGGCCTGACGTTGAACGTTAAACCCGCAGAACACTATACCGGCATCACCTCCCCCGCCGCCTGGCTGGGCGACCCTATGTACGGAGGAGCCGAAAATCCTGGTCTGGTGCCCATCGGTGCAGCCGTCATCTCCCAGACCATTACCGTACCGTCCCTTTCTCAAATGGCTCGACCTACCCTCGAGTTCTGGTATCACATGATCACCTGGGATGTGATGTACGCGCCCAGCCACCAGCGTTGGCAAGATACTTTCGAAGTTCGTATCGTTACCCCTGACGAAAGCCGTCTTATTCTACGGGACGGGTACCAAGCCCAGAATGACCCGCCTGTGAAGTACGTCGATTACGCGGTGAAACATGACTTAGGATGGCGACGATTCCAGTTCGACATGACGCCTTACGCGGGTCAGACGGTCATTATCGAATTCAGCAATTGGAACCGGTGGGATAACCTGTATAATACCTACACCATCGTGGAGGATGTACGCATCGTGGACCGGGCGCTCACCCCGCGGTGGGCTATACCGTTCATCGTCACGTCTGGCCCGTCGGCGCCGGGACGGCAACCCCCGCCCCCGCGGGTACCCGCTCGTCCTGAGGGTGAGACTATCGAGCGATAAGACAGCGTACCTGCCGGTTAGCCTGGCACACAGCGGAAATGCACACGGTCTCTCAGAAACGCCATGACCCGAACGGACACCGAACAACGGCAAGAGAGAGAGAGGTCGATGACCGATGCCCAGCGGCCGCCCGCGCTGGAGAACGCAGAGTTGGCCCCCGAGTGGAATGACCCGGAGGTGCTCTACCAACGCGGGATGAGCGCGTACCGTCAACGAAATTGGGAAGCCGCCTTGGCTGCCTTCACCCGTCTCAAGGAAGTAGACCCCACATGGCAGGGAGTAGACGCGCTTATTGACGAAGTGCACTGGTTTATGCAGCTGGAAGCCATTGAGCCGGGCCGACGGGCCCAGGCCTTGGCCGAAGAAATGCGCCGCCATCAGGGACGACCGCGATCCTGGTGGACCTGGATCCCTGTGCTGGTGCTGGGCACACTGACCATCATTATTATTGCCGCGGTCGTTTTGGGTTGGGTACCCACTTTCGGCGATCAGGAACTGGCAACTCGTAAACAAGCATTATACGAGCAAGGGTATACTGCTCTTGCTGCAGGGGATTATGAAGAAGCCATCCAGGCATTTGAAGAGCTCGTCCGCCTCAGCCCAGGTGAGGACGCGGTCAAGGTGGCGCTGCGGCAGGCACGTCGATTGCAGGAACTGGCCACCCGGTACCGCAACGCTCAGGAGGCCATCGCCCGTGAGGATTGGGCTACGGCCGCCCAGGAGCTGGAGGCCATCCTTGCCATTGACAGCACGTATCGGGATGCTGCCACCCTTGCTGCTTACGTCTCCCGCCAGCAACGGTTGCAAGCCCACTTTCAGAAGGGGAAAGAGTTGTTCGATCGGGGCCAGTGGGCTGAAGCTGCGGTGGAGTTTGAGCGCATCCAGCAACTGGACCGCACTTACCGGGCCGATGTGGTGGCCGAGTACTTGTTCAACGCGTACTTGAACGAAGGGGCCCGCTTGGTTCGGGAGGAAGGGGATCGGCCAGAATCGGTGCGGTTGGCTCTGCAGTACTTGGGAGCCGCCCTGAGCATTCACCCACGCAATCAGCAAGCTGCCCAACAACGGGCTCTGACCGGCATGTACCTGGAGGGCCTGATCGCGTACATCAACGAGGATTGGGAGGGTGCCATCCGTCGCCTGCGCGCTGTGGTGCAACGTGTGCCTGACTTCGCTGCTGGACGGGCCATGACCTACTTTTTCACCGCACTTATGCGTGCAGGCACGCACTACGTGGAGGCCGGCGATTACAAAGCCGCGTTGCCGTACTTCGAGGAAGCGGCCCGCTTGCCGGTTCCCGACGCGGCTGAGGCGCAGGCTCAGGTGAACCGCCTGCTCGCCGCGCTGGCCCCGCCCCAGACACCGACCGCCACGCCCACACCCACGGCCACGCCGTTGCCCACGGCTACGCCCACGCCGTTGCCCACGCCCACACCTACCGCCACACCGACACCGACGCCCACCGCGACACCGACCTTTACACCACCACCGCCACCACCACCGCCGCCGCCGCCCACACCCACACCCACCTTCACACCTACGCCGGAACGGTAACGGCCAATGGGCATCCAGCAACGGCTGGCATCCGACAACGGCAGATTTAAAGTACATTGCAGCACCGTTGTCTGCGGTCAGTAATGGGATGTGGGGGGAGAGGTGAGGCCAAACCGTGCGTGGCACACGCCGGCTGGAATGGGGTATCCTGGCTATAGGAATCGTCGTGTTTGTGTTGCCGTTGTGGGCAGCCATGACACGTTTATCACGGTGGCCTGCACCCATGCCCCTCGCCTTTCGGGGTATGACCGTGGCCGGTATCCTCACGGCTGCTCCCGAAGGCCTCACCCGCATCTACGCGTGGGGAGCCGCATTGGGTGTCCAGCTTTCCGTCGATGAAGGCCGCACCTGGACCCGCATCTGGCCCCCGGCGGAGGAGGATGGCGCGTTCAACAGGGTACGAAGTGTACGGCTGATACCCACGGGCCCACGGACGGTGCTTCTCAGCAACGAAACCACGGTGGGAGCGGTGCTTTACCGATGGGACCCCGACCGTCGCCGGTGGGATAAGGTGCGGGTGCGCCCTGAAGACGCCCACATGCTTGACGTTGCACCCGGTCAGGAAGATGTATATGTGTTGTGGGGAGACACTCTCTGGCGTTGGCGCCGCCAAGATACGTGGGAGCGGTTGTACACATGGCCTGATGGTGTCGTCAAGGGGCTTGTGGGATGGCGGGGAACGCCGGATCGCCTCTTCGTCGTGGTGGATGAGCGCCTGTGGCGCAGCCCGGATGGCGGACGAACATGGCAGATGGTCCCGGTGCCCGCCTCCCCACGTGGGATAACAGCGGTGAACGGTGTTATGTACCTTTGGGGCGAACGTGATGTGTGGGAGAGCGTGGACCAAGGCTTAACGTGGCAACCGTTGAACGCGCCGGCACGTCCTCAGGTCCTCACCACTGCCGCTGTTCCTTTCCCTATCTTGTACTTAGTGGACCGGGAGGGCGTGCTCTGGCGTTGGGAGGCATCCACGCGGGCATGGCGTCGCCTGACGGAGCGTGCCTTCCCGCACACCCGTGCCATCGCGGTTGATCCCCTCAACCCGAACCGGGTGTACATAGCCGGGGAGGACGGCGTGTGGCAGGTGAACGTGCCTTGGCCGGTGGACATGCCCACGCCCACGCTAAGTCTCACCCCCACCCCCACCGCATCCCCGACGTCCACGGCAACACTTACCCCTACTGCGACACTGACCCCTACGCCGACCTCTACACCGACGCCGACGGCCACCCCTACCGCCACGCCATCCCCTACGCTCACCCTGAC
>WFWT01000077.1 GCA_015490995.1 Anaerolineae bacterium
GGACGCGCACGCCTGTCGGCCCCATGCTGGTGGTGCACGTGATTTTGGACGTGCGGGACGCGATGGGCGCGAACCTGGTGAACACGGCCATGGAAGCCCTGGCGCCGGAAATCGAACGGCTCACCCGCGGCCGGGTGAACCTGCGCATTCTCTCCAACTACACGACCGAACGCCGGGCCTGGGCGCAGGTGCGCATCCCGGTGGACGCGTTCTCGGAGAAGGGACTGGACGGCCGCGAGGTGGCGCGGGGCATTGTGGAGGCCAACGCGTTCGCCTGGGCGGACCCCTACCGCGCGGCCACGCACAACAAGGGGATCATGAACGGCATCGACGCGGTGGCCATCGCCACGGGAAACGACTGGCGGGCCATCGAAGCGGCCGCGCACGCGTGGGCCGCGCGTGACGGCCAATATCGTGGGTTGACCGAGTGGTACCTCATGGGGGATACGCTGGTTGGGAGGCTGGAGTTACCCCTGGCCGTGGGCATTGTGGGCGGCGCGACCAAGGTCCACCCGACCGCCCGCGTGGCCCTAAAGATCCTGGGCGTGCGCACCGCGCAGGAACTGGCGGAGGTGATGGTCGCAGTGGGCCTGGCCCAAAACCTCGCCGCGCTGCGCGCGCTGGCCACCGAGGGCATCCAGCGGGGCCACATGCGCCTCCACGCCCGCCAGGTCGCCATCGCCGCCGGCGCGCAGGGCGATGAAATCGACCTTGTGGCGGCGAAGTTGGTGGAAGAGGGAAATGTGCGGGAAAGCAGGGCAAGGGAGGTTTTGGAGGAGATTAGGTATTAGGTATTGGGTATCAGGTATTAGGTACTTGGATAGAGAGTCCGTTGCCCCACTCATCTCAATACCTAATACCTGCTACCTGATACCCAGCACCCAACCCACAGGAGGCTCTTACCTATGCCAACACACTTGCTCACGCCAACACGCTCCGTAGGCATCACCGGCTACGGCGCTTACGTGCCCCGGTATCGGTTGCCGGCCGCGGAGGTGGCTCGGATGTGGACGGGCGGCCGGGGTGGGTTGCCCGTGCGGGAGAAGGCCGTGCCGGGGCTGGACGAGGATACGGCCACCATCGCCATAGAGGCCGCGCGCAACGCGCTGGCCCGCGCGGGGATTGACCCCCAGGCCCTGCGGGCCATCTGGGTGGGGAGCGAGTCCCACCCCTACGCGGTAAAACCGACGTCCACCATCGTGGCCGAGGCGCTGGGCGCGGTGCCCTACGTGCAGGCGGGCGACTGGGAGTTCGCGTGCAAGGCGGGCACCGAGGCCATGCAGGCCGCCATCGGGTTTGTCGGTTCCAGCATGGCGGACTACGCCATGTGCATTGGCGCGGACACCGCGCAGGGCCGGCCGGGGGACGCGCTGGAGTACACCGCGGCCGCGGGCGGCGCGGCCTTCATCATCGGCCCGGCCGAAGGCGCGCTGGCCGTCATCCAGGGGTCCCTTTCCTACGTCACCGACACACCCGACTTCTGGCGTCGGGCGGGCGCGGAATATCCCAGCCACGGCCAGCGCTTCACCGGTGAGCCCGCGTACTTCCACCACATCACCAGCGCGGCCAAGGCGCTGATGGCCGAAATGGGCACGAAGCCGGAGGACTACCGCTACGCGGTGTTCCACCAGCCCAACCTGAAGTTCCCCCAGCGGGTGGCCAAGATGCTGGGCTTCACCCCGGAGCAGTACCAGACCGGCCTGCTGGTGGGCGAGATCGGCAACACCTACTCGGGCTCGGCCATGGTAGGCCTCACCGCCATCCTGGACGAAGCCCAACCCGGCGACCGGATCCTGATGGTCTCCTTCGGCTCCGGCGCCGGCTCGGACGCCTTCGACATCCGCGTCACCGACGCCATTCTCTCCCGCCGGGACAACGCGCCCCGCACCCGCGACTACATCGCCCGCCGGGTGGAAGTCGATTACGGCATGTACGCCCGGCTGCGGGGGAAACTGAAGAATGCTTGACGATGGACGATAGACGATGGACGATGGCCTCTCCATCGTCTATCGTCCATCGTCCATCGTCGTACATCGTCCATCCTACTCAGGAGGTATCAACGGATGCGCGACGTGAGCGTCATCGGCATCGGCCAAATCCGTGTGAGCGAGTATTGGGAACGTTCGTTGCGGCAGTTGGCGCACGACGCGGTGAAGGCCGCGTTGGAGGACGCCGGCGTGGAACGGGTGGACGCGCTCGTGGTGGGGAACACGCTGGCGCCGCTGCTGGCGGGACAAGGCCACCTGGGCGCGCTGATTGCGGACTTTGTGGGCCTGCGGGGGGTGGAGGCCGTGCACGTGGACGCGGCGGACGCGTCGGGCGCGGCCGCGTTTCGCTGGGGATATATGGCCGTGGCCGGCGGCCTGGCTGACGTCGTGGTCGTCGTGGGCGTAGAGCAGATGAGCGAGCGCACGGTGGAGGAGGTGCACGAAGCCCACGCGACCGTGCTGGACCAGGAATTTGAGGCCGTTCACGGCGCGACGCCCCTGGCGGTGCAGGCCCTGCTCATGCGGCGTTACATGCACGAGTTCAACGTCCCCCGGGAGGCATTTGCCGCCTTCCCGGTCAACGCCCACCACAACGCGGTGGGCAACCCCAACGCCATGTTCCGCCGAGCCATCAGCGAGGCCGCGTACCAGAAGGCTGAACCGGTGGCCGACCCGCTCAACATGTTCGACGTGAGCCCCATCTGCGACGGCGCGGCCGCGGTGGTCCTGTGCCCGGCGGACCAGGCCCGCGCGTACGCGGGGAACGACGTGGTGCCCGTGCGCGTGCTGGCCTCGGCCGTGGCCACGGACGCGGTGGCCCTGCACGACCGGAAGGATCCCCTCTTCCTGGAGGCCGCGTATCTTTCCAGCCATGCCGCTTACACCCAGGCGGGCCTCACCCCTCAGGATGTGGACCTGTTTGAGTTGCACGACAGCACGAGCATCATGGCCGCGCTCTCGCTGGAAGCGTGTGGGTTGGCCCCGCAGGGCCAGGGCGTCTTTCTCGCTCGGGATGGCGAAATCGGCATCGAGGGCCAGGTGCCCATCAGCACCATGGGCGGCTTGAAGGCCCGCGGCAACCCCCTGGGCGCCACCGGCCTGTACCAGATTGTGGAAGTCGTCCTCCAGTTGCGGGGCCAGGCCGGCCCGTGCCAGGTCAAGGACGCCACCGTCGGCCTGGCGCAGAACTTAGGCGGCACCGGCGGGACCGCGATTACGCACATTTTGGGGGTGTGAGGGGGGATGTGGGGTGCGTGTTGCGTGCTGCGTGTTGCGTAATGTGGTCCACGCCGTGGAGACCTCTCCTGCCCAATACTTGCTCTCTAATCTCCAATCTCCAACACAGCATCAAGGACCCGGCGGATAGAGTACCCCTTCCGGCGAATGACGTAGCGTACTTGTTTAAGGAGTTTGGGGCGGCGTTGACGGGATGTCATGGGATTTGACGACCTCTGAGTAGTGGAATATAGTATGGTAACTCTGAGGTGCAAACTACCACGCGTTCTACCACTGACTGCTACCATAGGCCTCTGAAGTATATGCGCCCTGTCAAGGATGATAGATGGCGCGAATGCCGCGAAATTTCATGAAACGCGGCCAGAATGTGGGATATGATCCTTATGGAGGGAATTAGTCTGCATTTCAGCCACGTTTTAGAGAGCATAGGCGCAGAAATGCAACATAATCAATAGTCAGGACGTACCTCAAAATGTGAAAGGAGTACGAATATGGCGAAGACTTACAATATCTTTATCAGTCACTCGTGGAGCTATAGTGATGCTTATGAAAAACTGATAGCACTTCTTGAGAAAAGGCCGTATTTTTCTTTTCGGGACTACTCTGTTCCAAAAGACGACCCAATACACAATGCTCCCAATTCACAAGCGTTGTATGATGCTATTAAGCAGCAAATGACCCCGTGTCATGTGGTTCTAGTGATGGCTGGCGTGTATGCTACATATAGCACTTGGATTCGCAAAGAAATCAAAATAGCCAAAACCGAGTTCCAAAATCCAAAACCTGTCATTGCTGTAAAGCCTTGGGCACAAACGAATATATCTCAGTTTGTCAGAGATAATGCGGATGAAATTGTTGCTTGGAATGCCGATTCCATTGTTGACGCGATACGTAGGTGGGGATAAATATGAAAGAAAACGATAACATGTTGCAAAAGAATTTGCTTGGTATCTCTCAAGATACTTATGGGGAACGATATTTTGATCACATCCTAGAAATCTACAAGTTGTATGTCGATATGGCAGACCGCATCAGTGCTCGCCGCCAAACTGCCAACTCCTTCTTTCTCACGATTAACTCCGCAATTATTGCATTGATAGGATATGTTAATCTGGTATCCAACCAGAAATCAACAACTTTTCTATTCTACGCACTTGTGGCAATCGCGGGCACGATACTGTCATACCTGTGGTACCGGATTATTCTGTCCTATAAGCAACTAAACTCCGGTAAGTTTAAGGTTATCCATGCAATGGAATCTATGCTACCTCTGCGCCCATATGATGCAGAATGGGTAGCACTAGGAAAAGGGAAAAACCCCACCCTTTATAAACCGTTCACCCATATCGAAACACTTGTACCGTGGGTATTTCTTGCTATTCATGCTTTTGTGCTGTTAGCAAGTTTATATTTGGCATACAGCTCATCTGCTTAATATCGGCTACAGCGGACTCGCTCCCCTTGATCGCTTCGCTTCCTCGCTTGCGAGCCGCTAATGTCCACGTCAGGCGCTTGTCTGACTACCCGACAGTTTACATTTGGAGTACAGTAGCAACCGGATGCGGACGGGATGACCGAGGGCAAGAGGACGTTCGAGGCTATCATACCCAATCTGGAAAATGCTCAAAGTGCGGCGGTGGGAGCAGTCCGGCAGGTAGTTCCCCGCCGCTTGATGACCTGGGTCTGGGGAGCCACGAATTACACCTTGGGGACTGTTGTGGATTGAGGGAATCTGCCGGTCGACATTGTCTCACCGCATCTTCCTCCTTAAAGCTGTTAGATAGCTGAAAGAGTTGACGACAATGACGGGGAAGTCCTATTTCAGAAAGTATCTAGAGAACCTTGCAAACGTCATCCGCACCGGTGACGCTCGGGAGGAGAGTTTCTATCCCGCGCTAGCTGAGTTGATCCAGCAGGTGGCCCACGCGACCGGACGGCCCCACGTTCAAGTTACCGTCCTGCCTCGTCCTACGGAGGCCGGTAACCCGGATTTCCGCGTATGGGATGGCACAAGCAAGGTCATAGGCTATATCGAAGCGAAGCCGCCCACTAAAGAATTGCTGGATCAGATTGAGGTATCCGAGCAGATAGAGCGTTACCGAAACACGTTCCCCAATTTGATCCTGACCAATTTCCTCGAGTTCCGCCTTTACCGCGACGGGCATCGTGTTGCTGCCGCCCAACTAGGCCGTCCCTTCGTCCTCACTGACTTGAAACAGGCTCCGCCGCTGGAAAATACAGACGAAGTCTGGGCACTGCTGGATCAGTTCCTCGGCTTTTCGCTGCCCAGGCCGCTCACACCTAAAGATCTTGCGGTGGAACTGGCCAAGCGAACGCGCTTTTTGCGGGATATCGTCCGCCAACAACTTGAGGCGGAAGAAGCGTCCGGTGATGGCACCCTCACAGGCTTTTACGAGGCCTTCCAGAAGTTTCTCATCGGCGACCTCACGCCCGACCAGTTCGCCGACCTCTACGCCCAGACCATCACCTACGGCCTGTTTGCCGCCCGCACCCGCGCCACCAATGGCTTTTCCCGTCGGGCAGCCTTCGACCACATTCCGCACACCGTCGGTGTGCTGCGAGACCTATTCCGGTACATCTCTCTGGGCGATCTCCCCGAAGAGATGGCCTGGATCGTGGACGACATCGCCGAGGTGCTGGCCGTAGCCGATGTGGGCGAGATGATGGCCCGCTATTACCGCGAAGGCCGCGGCAGCGACCCCGTAGTGCATTTTTACGAAACCTTCCTGGCCCATTACGATCCCGAGGAGCGAGAGCGCCGAGGTGTGTATTACACTCCGGACCCGGTCGTCTCCTATATCGTGCGTTCCCTTCACTGGCTGCTTAAGGAAAAGTTTGGGCAAACAGACGGCCTGGCCTCGTCGGAAGTAACCCTGCTTGACCCGGCGGCAGGCACGATGACCTTCGTCGCACGGGCCGCCGAGCAGGCCGTTCACGAGTTCGTGGGCAAGTATGGTACCGGCGGCCGCGAAGCCTTCATCCGCAACCACATCCTGCGCAACTTCTACGCCTTCGAGTTGATGATGGCCCCCTACGCCGTCGGCCACCTGAAAATGGCCTTCTTCTTGGAAGAGTTGGGACACCGCCTGCAGGAAGACGAACGCATCCCCTTCTACCTGACCAACACGCTGGACATGGCCGAACTGGAAGCCAGCAAGTTGCCCGGCCTCTCTTCTCTGGCCGAAGAGTCGCGCCTTGCGGGGCGGGTGAAGCGAGAGCAGCCCATCCTCGTTATCCTGGGCAATCCACCTTATTCCGGCCACTCGGCCAACAAGGGGGAATGGATCTTGGAGCAGATCGAAGTCTATAAGCAGGTGGACGGGAAACCCCTCGGCGAGAAGAACCCTAAGTGGCTTCAGGACGACTACGTTAAGTTCATCCGCTTCGCCCAGTGGAAGATCGAGCAGAGCGGCCGCGGGGTGATCGGGATGATTACCAACCACTCCTACTTAGACAATCCGACCTTTCGCGGCATGCGCCGCAGCCTCATGCAGACCTTTGACGAAATCTACATCCTGGACCTGCACGGGAATTCCCTCAAGCGGGAGCGATGCCCGGATGGAAGCCCCGACGAGAACGTTTTTGATATCCGACAGGGTGTGGCCATTGCCTTCTTCATCAAGAGGGGCGACCGCGCCAGCGACGCGCGAGTCTTCCATGCCGACCTGTGGGGCTCACGGCAGCACAAATACGAGTGGCTGCAAAGCAACGATATAAGCACCACCTCGTGGATCGAGATCCACCCTAAGCCTGAGTTTTACCTCTTCGTTCCCAGGGACGAGGCCGAACTGGAGCGTTACAATACTTTCCCCAGCGTGACCGACCTCTTTGAAACGTACAGCGTGGGCATCGTCACCGCCCGCGACCGACTGACCATCCACTGGACGCCGGAAGAAGTCTGGACCACGGTGTTGAACTTCTCCCGCATGGACCCGGAACTGGCCCGGCAGGCGTATCAGTTGGGGAAGGATGCCCGCGACTGGAAAGTGATTCTTGCACAACAGGACTTGCGCGATTCCGGCCCCGTACGGGATAAGGTGGTACCCATACTCTATCGCCCCTTCGATGTGCGTTACACCTATTACACCGGCCGCTCGCGCGGCTTCCTCTGTATGCCCCGCCCCGAGGTCATGCGCCACATGCTATCCGGGGAAAATGTGGCGTTGATGACATGTCGGCAACTCGCCAGCCTCCAATTAGATTGGGCTCACGCTTTCATAAGCAACTGGATTACAGACGATTGCATGGTGTCGAATCGCACGCGAGAGCGTGGGTATTTGTTTCCCCTCTACCTCTACCCCGACACCGAGCGCCGGGACCTGTTCAGCGAACTGGAGCCGCGAGAACGCCGGCCCAACCTGAAGCCGGAAGTGCTGAAGGCTTTGAGCCAGGCTTACCATCGCGAGGTCACCCCCGAAGAGGTCTTCCATTACATCTACGCTGTGCTCTACGCCCCCTCCTACCGGGAGCGGTACGCTGACTTCCTGCGGCTGGACTTCCCGCGCATTCCCTTTCCCGGTGAACGGGAGGTCTTCGAGGCGCTGGCCGAACTCGGCAGGCGGTTGGTGGACCTGCACCTGCTCCGCTCCCCCGAACTCGACCCGCCGCTTGCCCGCTTCGAGGGGGAAGGCGACAACCGGGTAGCCAAGAAGGGGCGCAAAGGTTTCCGCTACGACGCACAGACCGAGCGAGTATACATTAATGCCACGCAGTACTTTGCCCCGGTGCCGCTGGAAGTATGGGAATATACCATCGGTGGTTATCAGGTTTGCGAGAAGTGGCTGAAAGATCGCCGAGAACGGCAACTCAGCCTGGACGAAATTCGCACTTACTGTCGCGTCGTTACCGCCCTGGCGCGCACGATAGCGCTTCAGGAAGAGATTGACGAGGTCTACTCGCGGGTGGAGGAATCACTTTTGCACCTCGAAACATAGCAGGCACATAGCGCCTAACATCTGCTGCAGCGCCCCCCGCCTCCACTGGCGCTCCAGCGGGCGGCTGAGCTTGGCCGTTAGGCGGGATGAGCAGTGAGGAGCAAGGACACTTGTGTGACAGAAGGAGCACGAAAATGCCTGTAACTGTTTTGAATGAGGAACAGACTAAAGATCTGCTACGGCGAGTTCTTGTTGAATTACTGGAGGAGCGAAGGTCCGAGTTTTACCAGCTAGTCATTGAGGCGATTGAAGAGGTGGCGTTAGCTAATGCTATCCGGGCAGGACGGCAAGATGAATTTGTAAGTGAAGACGAGATTCGCGCCATATTGGAAGCATAGTAATCATGCAAGTTGCTTACGAAGCCGCCTTTCTGCGCGATCTGAAACGCATTCGTAGCAAGAAGGTTCGCCGCCAGGTACAACAGGTCATTGAAGAAGTCAAAAGGGCCTCCAAACCGCATGAGATACCAGGCTTGACGAAACTTCGTGGTTATGAGACGTTCTATCGTATTCGAGTTGGGGATTATCGGATGGGTATTGAGATAGTCAATGACATGGTCATCTTTGTTCGGTTCCTGCATCGGAGAGATATCTATCGCTATTTTCCGTAACGGATGTAACTGACAATATTATGTTCATCCTCCTAAGCCAGAAGCCACCGCCTAACATCTACTGCAGCCGACCCGCCTCCGCTGGCGCTCCGGCAGGCGGCTGAGCTTTTTCGTTAGGCAAGCCAATGGCGGGCGCCCATGCATTACGTTTATGGCTTTGTATTGTTTGTTGCTGGTTTGGGGCTCACCGCATTAAGTGGTTATCTGCTCATTAATGGAACCTTCTTTGACTTGAGTGGAATCGTGCTACTAGCTGTGGCAGTCTTATTTGGCTTCTTGGTTTGTGTAACGGGTTACAGAATGTCACAACGAGACTTTTGACCGTCCGTCAGGAGGCAAAATATGGTTTCTGTACCAGGGTTTGATCGGATCACCTTTGACCCCAATATCATGGGTGGACGCGCTTGCATTCGAGGTATGCGAATAACCGTCTCTCTGATCCTGAACCTGATCGCTAATGGGATGAGTGTTGAAGAAATTGTTGAAGCCTACCCCTATCTGGAGCCAGAAGACGTGCGCCAGGCGTTGCGTTATGCTGCTTGGCTGGCTGAAGTGTAATAGGCCAATAGATCGTTACCATCCCTGGGGTCGCAGGCCAAGAGCAAGTCGGAGCTGATGGTATCGAGAATCAAGGGCGGGAAAGAAGCGAGCGTGTCCGGTCCAGTGTATCCCAGCATTCGGAGCACGGTGAAAGGTGGCTGTCCCGCCATGCCGTGACCCTGATGCGGCCGATACCGGTTGTAGAAGGCCACCCAGCGCTGGGCGTAGCGGAGGAGGTCTCCAGGGTTGTGCAAGCGCAGGGCGTAGGGGCGATAGAATTCCTCATCGTCGGTGCGGTGGCTACGCTCCACCCGGCCGTTGTAGGTTTTCCGACCCTTAGGATAGCGGGCCAAGCGGGCGTCCAGGGGGGCTAGGAACTGCTCGGAGAGGGCATGCACCTGCTCGGGATTGTCCCCACCAAACTCCTGGCCCCAGTCGGTTTGGAAGGTGAGGGGCGTGGCCACCCCATGGGCCCGCACCCAGAGGGTCACTAACAGCAAGAAGGCCAGGCCATTGGTTCGGTTCAGGGCGAAGCTGTAGGCCAAAAAGCGCAAGCGGGTGCGCCCCTCGCAAGCCGTCCACTGGTAAGGCGGCAACCGGCGTCGCCGCCAATAGGTCACCACCTGGGTCCCCAAGGCCCGTTTGTCCGGCACCTCTTTCACATCCACCTGCCACAGGACAAAGGGGGCGTCGGTCTCCCAGGCCCAATGGGCCGGATACACGGGCTTGCGCCGCGGCCGGCGCTGCGGCGGCCGATGCCGCCGCAGGATGTGGCGGATAGTGTGGGGGGAGAGGTGGAGGCCTTGTCGGGCCAGATACCATGCCAACCGATGGCGCCCAAACCGGGTCTTTTGCCATGCGGCTATGACCTGTTGTTCCACCTCCGGTGGCGTCTGGCGAGGGGAGTGATGGGGTCGGCGGGAGCGGTCCTCCAAGCCGGCTTCCCCCTCCGCTTGGTAACGCCGTACCCACTTCCGCACCACCTGGCGGGAGGTGCCCCAAAGGCGGGCCGTCTTGCGGATACTGCCCGTCTCCAGATAGGTCTGCACCAGACGCCGTCTTGCTTCCTTCCGGTTCATGGCGTATAGTTCCCTGTAGGCCAGGTCTGGCATAGCCGGTCCTCCTCCTGTGGGGATGGAATCCACGGAAATTCTACCCCGGGAGGACCGGCTCTCTCTATTATCGCCCCAAAGACCTGGTAACGATCTCTTGGCGCAAGCACTA
>WFWT01000078.1 GCA_015490995.1 Anaerolineae bacterium
CCCCCATAGCGATGGCTACACGCGCCTCGCGTGCAATGGCCGTCCCCGAAGCCAGGGCTTCCAGGCAGCCCCGGTTGCCGCACCCGCATCGGGGGCCGTTGGCGAGGATGACGTGATGCCCCACCTCTGCCGCGTATCCCTTGTGACCGAGGAGCAGACGCCCGTCTACGATGATGCCGCCTCCCACGCCTGTGCTCACGGTAATGTAGATGAGGTGGTCGATACCCTGGCCCGCGCCAAAGCGATACTCTCCCAGTGCAGCCAGATTGGCATCGTTGCCTACCAGCACAGGACGTCCCAATTTCTCGCTCAACAAATCGCCCACGGGCACATCGCGCCACCCGGCCAGGTTGGGAGCAAAACGCACGGTATGCGTGTACGGGTCGACGGGGCCAGGGACGGCGAGCGCAACCGCGCGGATGGAATTCCAGGGGACATCGACACACACATCGCGCACGAGCGTGGCAATGCGATTGAGAACGGCTTCCCGACCTTCGCGGGCGCGCGTGGGCACCGCCTCTCGACGCACAATGCGCCCCTTCTCATCCACCAATCCTGCCCGCACCTGGGTCCCCCCCAGGTCAATGCCCACAACGTACATCTTCGTTCCCTGGCATAAGATTGTTCCCGACCGCCGCGCGCCGACACACGCACAAACAAGGACGTCCAGACAATCGGAAACATAGTCTCGATTATAACGACTCTCGAGAGGGGATCAAATTAAGGCGGGGGATAGGCAACAGGTGAGGCGCGGGGTGCAGGAGGAGGTACCCCTTCTGCACCCCGCCATTTTCTACCGACGAATGACCTCCACAAAGTGGATCCACTCGTTGCCATCGTTGTTGCTGCTGATGAAGAAGTCCGCACCGCCTGTACCGGTGGGCAGGCTATCGTCGAACCGCATACCGTTCACAGAAATGCTCACCGTTTTCCAAGTACGGGTGTTTCGCTTACGCACCGTGTATCCCCTGACCACCTGTCCCTGCCCATTCCGATAGAACAGGCTCCACGTGTCCGTACCGTAATCCCAATATGTCACCTTGATCGTGACGTTGCGGGTGCCGCTGAGGTATCCCTTCTGCACGTCGAAGTACATATAAGGATTGCCCGATCCCTCATCCGTGCGACGCACGGCCCAACCTTCTTTGCCCGGTGGCAATTGAGGATTGTATGGACGTAGATTGCTCCCCATACGCTGTACGGTCTTGTCGTTGGTTTCGGGGACCGTGCGCCCACCCGGCAGGTCATTCCGCTGATCCATAAAGAAGCCATAGTTGCCCCATTGAGTGGCTGCGTGGGGCATGGCACCATTGGACCCCACACATGAGAGCGGCTTCCAGGGATCACGGTGTTCTCGCAGTGCCACCCACGCGCTGGGCGAGTTCTTTTCTGTGACGCCCATGAATTTGGCTGCCCACTTGAAGGGGGCCACCATATCTGTACGAGGGGTGTTCGAGGCTGTGCGCATGAGTTGCTGTACGACTCGCAGGTACACCGGGTGTTTGTTGAGTGTGTTGTACACGCCCCACCATACGAGTTCAGGGGTACACGTTTGGTGCTCGTAGGCTTCCCATGCGGTGGGGACGTAACGCCAGTACAGGAGTGGGTAATCATACCAACCACACATGGGACATGCCGGATGGTTCATGTAAATGACTCCTTCGCCATCGGGGTACATCAAGTTTAGGGATACACCTATTCCCAACGCAAGGGCGTAGTTGCTGATCTCTCGCCGCTCCCAAGGGGCGAAGGTCGTGGGGCCGGTTTGTTGCATCAGTGGCTTCAGCAGGCGCCCGTTGCTGTCGGAGAACGCCTGGTAGTGCCAAAGTGCCACTTTATTGGCGTAGTCTATCCACAGTTCACTGGTCAAACCGGCGTTTCGTAGAATGTTCAGGTCTGCACTTTCGGCCGCCGCGCGCGTTTCTCCGTAGATACCGGTACCGATGGCCACGAATTCCAACCGCGGGTCGTTCTTGTATCGCTGTCCTAAGCGCATAATGAGTTCGCGATACCGAGCCTGGAAGAGAGGCGAGATGTAGTTTGGTATCGCCTTCCAGGTACGTCCTGTAGCCGGGCACCGATAGCCCAGGTTGCGACGCAACGCTGTTTGGGGGTTGTTTCGAATGTAGGCAGGAAGTTCTACGTCCCCCCCACAACCTCCACCAAAGACGTTGACAAAGAAAGCGCCCCGCAATCCATAGGCCGATATCTTGTTCAACCAATTGTCAATGACTGAGAAGTTATACCGTCCTTTTTGGGGTTCCAGAGCAGCCCAACTGAATGTAGCCAAGGAGCCCGCCGTCCCAAAAGCACGCGGGTTGTGTCCACGATAATCGTATGCCATGTAGATGCCCGGCCTACGAATGTTCGTCCACCCGTCTGGACCTGGCGTAATGGTTCCTGTGGGAACCGGAATAGGCGTTGCCGGCGGTGGCGGCGGTAGCGGTGTCGAAGTTGCGGGTGGTGTAGGCGTAGGCACTGGCGTAGGCGTCCAGCGTGGAGTAGGTGTAGGCAGGGGAGTGAAGGTCGGTGTGGGCGTTGGCGGTGGAGTGGGTGTGGGCAGGGGCCCACCCGCGGGCGCACGGAAGGTTACCTCCAGCACAGGTCGCAAACTCACCGCAGGATACTCACTGCTCGCAAACCGATACTGCACCTGCGCCCCCGTGCTGAACCCTTGCAACACCATCCCATAATTCGTGTGCGGATTCTCCATCCACTCCCGCACTATCGCCGTCACATCCATCTCCATCCAACGATACACCTTGTCGAACAACACCTCCCCGCCTGGAGTAGACGCCCGGTCGGCCTTCCCCAATGCCCCAGCCACTTCCCACTCCTCCCCAACTCGCGCTCGCACCCACGTCACCTCACGCTCCACCCAACCACGCCGCAACCCATACGCCCGCACCACTATCGGCACACCCCGATTCCGAGACGCCGCATACATCCTCAACACCGCTCGCTCCACTCGCGCCCCATACGGCACCACTCGATGCACATCAAACCGCAACAACGCCTCATACACCGGCCCCTCACTGTCCTCCGTACGCACAAACAAGTACGCATCCCGACCATAATTGCTCCCAGGATACCATCGCGTAATATATGCATCCTCCACCCCATCAAAACCCCGCTCCCCCTCTCGCAACATCACCGTCTGTGGAGGCCCATACGTAAATACTGTCGGTGTATACGTCGGCGTTGACGTCGGTACAAGTGTAGGGGTCGCGCGCGGGGTAGGTGTGGCCACTGGTTGCCTCGTCGGCGTGAACGTTGGCCCTGGAGTGGGTGTGGGCAGGGGCCCACCCGCGGGCGCACGGAAGGTTACCTCCAGCACAGGTCGCAAACTCACCGCAGGATA
>WFWT01000079.1 GCA_015490995.1 Anaerolineae bacterium
ACAATGTAGCCCCCATCCGCAGTCTGGCGGATGGCATCGGCCGTTTCAACGTCGGCTTTCCCGTACGCCTTCGCCCACGCGACGCTCGCAAGGAGGCTCCCCTGGGCTGGACGAACCGTCAGTCCCAGAGAATGTCCAGCCCGGCTTGACATTACGGCCAGCCCGGCCCGCGCGGGGAGGGAGGATCCCACTACCAGAGCCAACACCAGGAAGGTCATTCCCAGCCTCAGGCTCCACCGGTTCAGACTCTGTCCCCATCCGTTCTTTCTCATGACACACCCCCTTGGCATTACCACAGGATGGTTTGTCGGTGACATGTGCTCCCACACAGGGGTTACCGTAGGTTATAGCAGAGGGGTGGGAACAAAGTGTGAACAAGGAGGATTGGGGTATTAGGTATTGGGAATTGTGAGGATTTGGGGAGGGGAAGGGGGAAGGGTACAATTCTGGAGAGGAGATCTCATGATGACGGAGTTGAGCGATCTAGAATGGCAGCGTCTCTAAAAGTTATTAGGAGGGGGATGATTTCCCATCCACTGTCCGCCATAATGAGCATGGCAAAGGTAGGGCTTAGTGGACAGAAACCCATCAAAGTGGCCTCCGCTCCACAAATATCGCCTTACAGAACATGCTCGATTCGAAATGAAGCGACGTGGGATTACAGAAGCAGATATAGCGCGTGTCCTCTCCGCACCAGAGCAGGTGGAGATCGTGCGGAAGGGTCAGGTCGTTTATCAATCGCGATTTAAGCGCGGGGAACCACCCCGAACTTATTTGTTGCGGGTTTTTGTGGATGTGGACTCAGACCCGCCCGCCGTAGTGACCGCTTACTGGACCAGCAAGGTTAAAAAGTATTGGACTGGTTGACTGACAAAGCCGTATCCGGTTGGGGAAAGTGGCAAGGAAGGGAGGTTTTTTTCTGGACGCCGAGGAGAACTCGATGCCCAAAAGCCTTCCCGCCATCCCCTGTACGGCCAATGACCTAGAGCAAAATTTTGTCCGTTAAGGTAGGTCAAATTGGAGTCCTTGGAGGTAAAGCATGAAGGTCATCTATGATCATCAGACAGATACCCTGACCATTATCTTCACCGACACTCCTGTCGTGGAGAGTGATGAGGATAAGCCCGGCGTGATTCTGGACTACGATGCCTCAGGAAATCTAGTTTCGTTGGAAATCCTTGATGCATCCCAGCGCGTGCGATGGCCTTATCAAATAGAGTATCAGGTTGTCACCTCCTCAAGCCAGTAATGAGGTCTTTATGCACGCGTGAGTTGACCGATGATACACATGTATTAATGATTATGGCTGTGAAATGTGAAGGGATCTAAGCGTCGGACTTCGCCCGGCACCCCGAAAAACCCTTCTCACCCCATCTTCCTCGTACGATCCCCTTAAGTACGATCTCCAGCCGTTTATCCAACCAAAGTCCAAACACGTCAGCAGGCTCTTTTTATGCCCGGGGGTGGGAGCGCCGGTACAGCACTCCCACCCCCGGTGCCGCTACCGCATTACCACCGGCACGTACTGCCGCTGCGGCAGCGGGTAGAGCGCAAAGCCGACGTTCACCACGGTGTTGGCCGCCACATCCAGTTCCACCGTCAGGTCGCTCACCGGGTACACCCCGCCCGGGTAGACCAGGCTCACGGTGTAGCGGCCGGGCATGACGTCGGTGAAGCGGAAGTAGCCCTGGGCGTCGGTCACCGCCTCCCGCACCTGGGCCAGGCGGCCCCGCGCCTGAGCCGGCGCCAGTTGCACCCGCACCCCCTCGATGCCGGCCTCGTCAGGGTCGCGCTCGCCGTCCCGGTCCGCATCGGCCCACACGTACCCCTCCACCGTGCCCGTCGAGGGCGTAGGCGTGGGCGTGGGCGTCGGCGTCGGGGTCGGGGTCGGTGTGGCCGTCGGCGTCGGTGTGGGCGTCGGCGTCGGCGCTTCCACCAGGCCGAAGTGGAGGTTCAGGATTTGCTGGCAAGGTTGTCGGAGGGTGACCTGGTGTTCGGCGGGGAAGAAGGTCTGGTAGCCTGGGGGCGGGGCGATGCGCACTTGGTAGGTGCCGAGGGGGAATCCGCCCTCTTGCCACCAGCCCTGGGGGTTGGAGGTGACCGTTGCCGTGATGGGGCCGGTGATGTAGATGGTGGCATCCGGGATGCCCGGTTCTACGGGGTGCTGGTAGGTGCCGTTCTGGTTGAGGTCGAGGTAGACCTTGCCGCCCAGGGAGGTGAAGCACACCGGCGGCGTGGGCGTGGGCGTTGGCATCGGCGTCGGTGTAACGGTCGGGGTGGGTGCGGTCGCTCCTACGAAGCACTGTTCTGTCGACGAAACGGTCGTGGTGGTAACGGTGACGTTGTTGTTTCCCACTGTGGCCGTGCTGTTCGCGACTAGGGCGTTCGTCGTTGTCGGAGTGGCCGCGCTGTTTTGCGCGGTCGCGGTGGAGGTGCCGATAAGCCCACATCCCGGAATGTCGCCGTTGGGGTCCAACTTGAGCACCCATATGTCAGAAAGCCCGGCCCCAAAGGAGGCCGTCCACCCGGCCACGATGTAGCCCCCATCCGCGGTCTGTTGAATGTCCCAGCCTACATCGCTGCTACTTCCGCCATAGGTTTTCTGCCACTGGATGTCGCCACGGGAATCCAACTTGAGCACCCACACGTCATAGGGCCCGGCCCCAAAGGAGGCCGTCCACCCGGCCACGATGTAGCCCCCATCCGCCGTTTGTTGAATAGCCAAGCTTATGTCGTCGTCACTTCCCCCATAGGTTTTCTGCCACTGCACGTTGCCGTTAGCGTCCAGCTTCACCACCCACAGGTCCTGCCCACCAGCGCCAAAGGAGGCCGTCCACCCGGCCACGATGTAGCCCCCATCCGCGGTCTGTTGAACGGCGTAGGGTATATCGGTGCCACTGCCGCCGTAGGCTTTCTGCCACCGGATGT
>WFWT01000080.1 GCA_015490995.1 Anaerolineae bacterium
CTGCACTGGTGCCGGCCACACCGGTCCCCTTACCTCCTCGTCCGGAAAACATCAACCCTCTGACCGGCCTGCCCGTCCCCGACCCGAGCGTCCTGCGGCGTCGTCCCATTCACGCCCGTATCGGCAACGATCCCGTGATTCGCCCCCAAGAGGGGTTGAACGCGGCCGACGTCATCTACGAAGAACTCATCGATAGCCTGGTCGATCCTCGAGACCCCCAACGGATTAACTCCTTCATGACCCGCATCACCGCCGTCTACCTCAGCCAGGACCCACCTCGGGTTTGGCCCATTCGGAGCGCCCGGCTGGTCAACATTGCCCTTGCCCGGGAGTATCATGCCGCGTTGGTCCACTCCGGTGCCAGCGATGGTATTCGGTACCGCCTGGCTCAATCCCGGCAAGCGGGGGAAGATTTTATCGACCTGGACGAACTGTTTCACCCCAGCATCTTCAACACGCACCGGGAATTCGACTGGCGCGGCAGCAAGTCGGTGGACCTGCGCAAAGTACGCCAATACCTGCGCGCGCAAGGATGGGAAAAGGATGTCCAACCGCGCGGGTTTTACTTCACCGAAACCCCACCCCCAGGTGGACAACCCGCGACCGAAATATATATCCCCTACCCCGCGTGCTGCGAAGTCACCTGGCGCTATAACCCGCAAACAGGCATGTACGAGCGATACGTACGGGGGCAACCTCACACAGATCGGGCCGATAACCGCATCATCGCGGTCAGCAACGTGATCGTTCACTTTGCCCGGCACGAGAACACCGACATGGTGGAGGATTCCCTCGGTTCCCGGGGCATCCGCATCTACCTGGACGGCGAGGGGGAGGCCTGGCTCTTCCGGGACGGTCGCATGTACCGCGTGCGGTGGCGTCACGGCGACCGGTTCCAGATGACCGAATACCTTACCCTGGACGGACAACCCTTCCCCCTGAAGCCGGGCCGCACGTGGATCCAATTCGTGCCACTCACATACGATGTAAAGGTCAGGTGAGCCATGTACCGTTCCCTGCTACCCTTTATTCGCTTGTTGGTGCCGGAATTCCCCGATCCGGCGGAGCGACTGCAGCACCTTCTAGCCGATGTCTTTTACACGGAATTCGTGCGCCATGAGGACAACGCCATCCTCTTCTACGGCCATCTGGGTGTAGATCCGGACGAGGCGTTCAAGCGTCTACGGCCACGCTTTGAACGGGAAGGGTTCACCCCTATGCTCCGCCGATTTCAGGGGTATGAGGTGGTGGTGGCCTTACCCGGGGTGATCCACCCTCGGCCGGCCAACCCGATTATCAACGTGCTGCTCTTTATTGCCACGGTGTTCACCACCGTGTGGGCAGGCAGCTTCTTGGCCGCGCCCCCTCGCACCGCCATGGACGTGTTTGACCCGATACGCCTCCTGCAGGGCATTCCCTTTGCCGCCGCGTTGCTCCTTATCTTGGGTGTTCACGAACTGGGGCACTTCTTTGTCGCCCGCTACCACGGCGTCAACGTGACGTTGCCTTACTTCATCCCCGTGCCGTTTGGGTTAGGCACCTTTGGCGCCTTTATCCAGCTTCGTTCACCGGTCGAAAACCGGAAAGCGCTGTTCGATGTGGGCATCGCAGGACCGTTGGCCGGCTTCCTGGTCGCCGTACCCCTTATGATCATCGGTCTGTGGCTTTCCGACGTGGTGCCCCGTCCTCCGCGCACGATGGGATCATCCCTCCTCGTGCGATGGCTGGCCGACGTGGTGCGCCCTCACGGCCCGGGCGAAGCGTTACGATTACACCCGGTGGCCCTGGCCGCGTACATCGGCCTGTGGGTGACCGCTATGAACTTGCTCCCCGTCGGCCAGCTGGACGGCGGCCACGTGGCGTACAGCGCGCTGGGCAGTGCCTTTCGCTACGTAGCCATCGGCATGTTGATCCTGATGTTGGTCTTAGGATGGCAAGTATGGCAGGGATGGTTCATCTGGGCCGCCTTTGTGGCGTTCACCGGCGTTGACCACCCACCCCCACTTAACGACCTAACGCCGTTGGACCTTAAACGGTACATACTGTTCGCCCTGGCCGTCGGCTTGTTTATCATTACTTTTGTTCCCCGGCCGTTTTAGTACTCGGCCACTGCGATTTCTTTCATAACGCCGGAGCATGCTGGCCCGGGCGTACCACTTGGCTCCCAAGAGTGTTTAATCTTCTATGGATCCCACGAAACCGGTGGGACTCCAACCTTTCGTGCCAACCCATGACCTTGTGCACAAGTGTCCACACCACCGTGCCGAAGAACGGCCGTTTAGGTGTAAAACACCAGCCCACACACAGCAGGAGGCACATCCATGAGCAGGTACTCGCGCATTATCGGGTGGGGGATGTACGTGCCCGAGCGCGTGTTGACAAACGAAGAGCTATCACGCATGGTGGACACCAGCGACGAATGGATTCGCACGCGGACCGGCATCCGCGAACGCCGAATCGTGAACGGTCCATCGGAAACTACCGCCACTTTAGCAGAGCGGGCAGCCCGCGCGGCCCTGGACAAGGCCGGCTTGCCGGCCACCGCACTGGACATGATCATTGTCAGCACCTCTTCTCCGGAACACCTGTTTCCGGCCACCGCGTGCATTGTGCAGGACGCGCTGGGCGCTACCCGCGCGGGGGCGTACGACCTGAGCGCGGCCTGTTCCGGCTTTGTGTACGCGCTGGCCATGGCCCATGGGCTGATCGTGAGCGAACAAGCCGACACGGTCATGGTCATCGGCGCGGAGACCCTATCCCGCCTTGTGAACTGGCAGGACAGGAACACGTGTGTGCTTTTTGGGGATGGGGCCGGTGCCATCATATTGCAAGCCAGTGAGACCCCCGGCGGCGTACTGGCCACCGTCCTTGGGTCTGACGGCTCAGGCGCACACCTTCTTTCCCTGCCGGCCGGCGGCAGCCGTAAACCCCCCAGCTTTGAGACCCTGCGCAACGGCGATCACTACATTCACATGGACGGTAAAGCGGTCTTTCGCTTTGCCACCCGAGTGATGGCCGAAGCCACCCGGGAAGTAGTGGAAAAGGCCGGCCTCACCCTGGATGACATCGCGCTTATCATCCCCCACCAGGCCAACATTCGCATCATAGAGACCTCCGTGGTTCGACAGCTGCACTTCCCCTGGGAACGGGTGTTCGTCAACCTGGACCGCTACGGTAACACCTCCACCGCGTCCATCCCCATTGCCTTGACGGAGGCGGTGGAGGCAGGGCGTTTGCAACCCGGCGATTACGCGGTGTTGGTGGGATTTGGCGCGGGGTTAACATGGGCGGCCGCGTTAATCCAGTGGGGCCCGGAGGTGCCTGAAGTTACGTGGTGGCAACGCCTGTGGTGGCATGTGCTGTGGTATCGGTGGTCCCGCCTGCGTTCCCTTTACCGTCGCGTACGTCGCCGCGTGTTTGCCTTCTACTTCCGTGGGCGAGAACAGGTGGAGCAGTGGCGCTTCACCTCTCCTCCATCACCTGATGGAAAGGAAAAGCAAGGGGAAGAGTAAGCGCGAACGCGGCTTACGCGTCCCCCTCGGGCGGGGGCCACGTGAGATCCACCACCAGCGGATAGTGGTCCGAGGCCCAGCGGGCCGGTTCACTGTCCCAGCGACGGGCAGCGCGCAGCGCGGCCTGCAACGTCGGGTCCACGAAACAGTAATCCAGCCGCAGCAGCGGCCGTTCCGTGGTGTACGTACGTCCATCCCCCTGTCCTGCCACCAAAAACGCGTCCACATAGCCCGCCTTAAGCAATCGCGGGAGGGCCTGGGGTTCCCGTGGGGCCTGTGGGAACTCCGCTTCGATTGCTGCCACAAATTCCTCCCAACGGCCACCGGCCTCCTCAAAACGGCGTACGTCCTCAGGATGGACGGTGTTGAAATCGCCCAGCAAGAGGTGGGGACGTCCCCGATCGCGCGTGGTCCACAGCAAGAGGGAACGCACTTGCTCTACCCGCGGCGGCTCGGCACGCCATTCCAGGTGCGTGACGTACACCGTTAGGGGAGGACCATCCGGCATATCAAGTCGCACCTCCAACAACCGTCGGGGTTGACCGGGTCCGGTGTGGGAAAGCCGGTGGGTCGCATGGGCAATGATCGGGTATCGGCTGATGACGGCCAGCCCCATTGGCGCGGTAATGCCCGGCAAATCCCCGACCTCCCACACGGGGGTGAAAACCACTTCCCCACCCAGGACCTCCGCGGCCCGCGCCAGGACCGGTGCCTCCGGTGGCCATGGATGCAGCACTTCTTGCAAGGCAACGATGTCTGGCGCAATTTCCTGCAACACCGCAATGGTGCGTTCCGGGTCTTGTACCCGATCCATGCCCGTCCAGTACTGAATGTTGTACGTTGCCACGCGCATAGCCACCTCCTATAAGGATTCGTGCTATGTGTAAGATAGGGACTGAGGGGAGGAGGCCGGAAGGACGTCATAGGTATGGGCCTGAGAGCCCCTTGAGGAGTGCGCCTCCGGCCTCCCCACACCCCCTATGAGTTGTTTGGGCCTCAGAGCCCCCATGAAGCGGGAGGTTGGGGCCGGGAGGCCGCTCTGCTTCCGACCTCCTCCCTTCAGGCCCTGACGGACACCCAGTATCCGTGGCAACTCAACGAACAAAAGGAGGGCAGCGATGCAACGGCAAGGCTTCCTCGGCATCGACGTGAGCAAGGACACCTTCACCGTCGCCTTCCTCATCGTCGCCCCCTTGTCGGGCGAGATCCTGCACGAGCACATCGAGACCTTACCCTACGACCGTACCGGCTGGCACCGCTTCTTGACCGCCTGGGCCGCCTTCCACGCCGACCACTGGTGGGTCGGCCTGGAAGCCTCCGGCCCCTACTCCGCCCTCCTGGAAGCCCATCTGACCCGCCTTGACCGCCCAGACGTGTCCCTCCACCGCCTCTCCCCCAGCCAGGTGCGGGACTTCGCCAAATCCCGTTCCCGCCGCCGCACTAAAACCGACCGCCTCGACGCCCGCACCATCGCCCTCTTCCTCCGCCAACAACTCACCGTCCAGGCCTTGCCCGCCCCCCTCCAGGACCACACCCCCTTGCGCACCCTCGCCCACCTCGACCAGCACCTGGCCCAGGAACTTACCCGCACCCAAAACCAGGTCCGCCAACTCCTCCACTTCCTCTTCCCCGAACTGGAACGGGCCTACGCCCGCTTCCCCAAAGCCCTCCGCACCCTCCTCCGCCACTTCCCCTCCGCCCAAGCCATCGCCCAGGCGGCGCCCGAAGCACTGGCCCAGGTCCTCCCGCCCCGCCATCGCCTCGACCTGGCCGCCCTCCAGGCCCTGGCCCAAACCTCCTTCGGCCTCCATGACCCCACCCGCACCCAGGCCCTCCAACTCCTCCTCGACCGCTGGACCCTCCTCGACCACCTGCGTGCCCAATGCTTCGCCCTCCTGCGCCAGGCCGTCCGCCGGCGCTACCCCCAGGCCTGGGACATCCTCACCGCCATCCCCGGCATCGGCCCCCGCCTCGCCGCTCTCTTCCTCGCCCTCGTCGGTGACCTCCATCGCTTCCCCAACCCTAAAGCCCTCGTCGCCTACGCCGGCCTGGACGTCACCCTCTACCAGTCCGGCCGCTTCCAGGGCCGTCGCCGCCTCTCCAAACGGGGCGACCCCTTGCTCCGCCACGTCCTCTACCTCATGGCCGTGACCCTCACACGCCACACCCGCCGCTTCGCCCACGCCTTCACTCACCACCGCCAAAAGGGCCGAGCCGTCCGCGAAACCTTCGTCATCCTCAGCCGCAAGGCCCTGGTCATGTGCTATCACCTCCTGCGTCGGGTCATTCACTTCCAAGACATCCCAGAACCCGTCCCTGCTCAATCCTTATAGTTGACTCCTCTCTTAAAACTTAAAGAGGTGCCTCCACGCTGGATGTAGATTCTCAAGGAGAGTCTATACAAACTTTGTGCGCTCTATCTTTCAC
>WFWT01000081.1 GCA_015490995.1 Anaerolineae bacterium
CCCCTACGGTGACCCCTACCCCTACGATCACGCCTACCCCCACACCCACACCGTTCATTGTGCTTACACCGTTGCCTACCGCGACACCTACTCCCACCCCCGACATCGAACAGTACGACATGGACTTGCGCGGGGAAACGTTCCGTCTCACCGTCCGGCCGGATCAAACGTACCTCATTGCCATGGAGGTCATCAACGCAGGTTTTGCTCCTGATCGTTACCTGATTCGGGCACAGGTAGATCGCCCCGGCTGGGGAGTTCACTTGTGTGTGGATACGTGTTACGGTTTCGGGCCTCTGGTCACCACGGCCGTGCGTCCGGGAGAACGCTTTCGTTTTGTTGTACGCCTGATCGTGCCGCCGGACGTGAACGTGGGTGAGGAAAGGGAAGTGATGCTCCTGGCACAGTCACAGACCGTGCCCGAGCTCATTCGGACGTGGCAGTTGAGCGTACAAGTAGCACCGTAAACAAGCGTGGGTTCAGGTGTCTCCAAGGCTACGACGCCGTTGCCAGAGGGTCCACCCCCAGGCGTAGGCCCGATAGCTCAAGGGGCGGTAAACCCGGTCCCACGCGCCCACGGTGCGTACGATGTGACCGCCAAACCCCTGTTTGAAGCGGTAGACTCCCCATAACCCGTCTGTGCGTTGGGGCGTACGGTTGGCCCACCGCTCCGGGTGCGCGCCAACCTCGTCAGGGATTCCCCACAGGTCATATACCCGACACCCGCGCGCTTTTGCCCAGCACATGGCCTCCCACTGAAGCAGGTGGTTAGGCATCCGCTGTCGCTCGCGTTGTCCGGACGCACCGTAGAGATAGACGGCCACCGGCCCCCACGCGGCCACGAACAGGCCGGCTAGAGGAGTCCCCTCATACCACGCGAGGAAAAGCACTGCCACCTCGGCCGCGGTGAGGGCTTCCCACGCGTGGTAGTAATAAGCAGGGGTATGGATGGCAAACCCGTCCCGCCGGGCTGTTTCCGTCAGCAAATCTACAAACACAGGGACCTCCTCGCGCGTCGCCGGTCGTACCGTCACCCCTTTGCGACGGGCCAGCCGGATGTTGTAACGCCATTTTGACTTCATGCGGGCCAGGATGTCCTGTTCAGGGAGGGTCAGGTCCACGTGTAAGGTGCTGCGTGGTTGAACGGTGTGGAAGGCAGGGCGAAAGCCGCTTTCACGGAGCAACGCACGCGCTTCCGAGGTGTCGGACCAATCGGGTTCTACCTTTAAAGCGATCGCGCCCTGCTGGTGGCACAGTTCATCCAGGGCACGGAGAAGCGCGTGCCAGAGGGTGTCATCTTGCCGGGCCAGCATAGGCCCCCGCGGAATGTAGGCAATCGTCATACCCGGAGCGAATCGTCGAAACAGGACCTGAGCGGCTGCTACGAAATCGTCCCCGTCTGCCAGCGCGACCCATCGGGGCACCCAGCCAAACCGTTGTTTGAGCTGTGCCCACGCGGGGTGCTGAAGGATGTGCCCGCTCACTTGCCCCAGCGCTTGCCAGGGGCGCTCCCACTCCGGAGGAAAGCGGGAAGCAACGTGCACACGATAGGTTCCGGGTGTGTTCATCGGCCATTGATACCCCTTACCCGGTGACTTGCAGGCCATGTGCACGGCCCAACGTGATACAGGCCACCGGGCGATGACAAAACACGCCGTGAGCCTGGTGCCCACGGCGTGTTTTGTCGTCACCAACGTGCAATCTGTTATTCCTCTTCCTCTTCCGCCTTGCCCCGCGCGATCACTTCGGGCTCGGCTCCCTCCTCCGTCACGGCTGCTTCTTCTTCCTCTTCAGCCTCTTCCGTCACGTACTCCAGCACCACTACGGCCGCGTCCGGTTCCTCCAGGAGATCTACCCCTGCGGGCAGTGCCAGTTCACCGGCGCGGATCACATCGTGTTCCGCGGTAAGCTGGCTGAGGTCCACCTCGATGTGCGCCGGAATATCTGTGGGCAAACACTGTACTGCCACCGTGTCCAGTACCTGGTTGACCGTGCCCAGACCGGACGCCACCGCGGGGGATTCGCCCACCAGGACGATGGGCACTTCCACCTCTAATTTCTCGGTCATGCTGACCTGTACAAAGTCCACGTGCAGCAAGTCATGTCGGACGGGATGTCTCTGCACCTCGCGAATCAGCACTTTCACCGGCTGCGGTTCGCCGTCAATGGTCAGGTCCACCAGCTGTGTGGTCGCCCCTCTCCGGAGAAGGCGTTCCACATCCTGGGCTCGAACCTGCAGGTTGCGGGGGGACACCTCCGGCCCGTACAACACGGCAGGAATTAGCCCGGTCCTTCGCAGCCGACGCACTCGTCGCCGTCCGGTTACTGTCCGGGGTTCCGCTTTCAACGTCAACGCGCTCATGGCCAAACTCCTTTATCCCTCGTCCAAATATGCCGTCACCCCATCTCCCTTCTCGGGTGGGAGGTATATCCACGGTTGTACACCAACCAGCCACGTCATCGTCCGGCGAAAGGGTTGAGACATTCTGCCCTGTGCTTGCAAGGGGGCTCACCAGCGTGAGACGACGAGCCCGTCACAGGCTATAACCTTGCTGATTTTACGAGGGGTTGCGATGGTCGTCAAGGTATGGGCTACCTGTGGTAGGGTGTTTGGCCATTCCGACTGCGGCAAGGGACGTGCTTACCCTCGATCGCGAACGGCCTTCTCCTCACCGTCGGCGAGAGGTTGCTTTGCCCACAACCCTTGTGCTAGTATCCGGAGCACGGATAGGCGACCCTGGCCTGTCCGGTGTGTGCGAATACAGGTCGACGAGGGATGTCAGCATGCGCGTGTTGATCACCGGCGCTGCCGGATTCATCGGTTCTCACCTGTGTGAGCGGTTTCTCGCCAATGGGCACACCGTCATTGCTATGGACAACCTGATTACCGGCACGATGGAGAACATCGCCCACCTGCTTTCACACCCACGATTTTCCTTCATTCAACACGATGTGACCGAGTTTATCTACGTGGAAGGGCCCCTGGACGCGGTGTTACACTTTGCCTCTCCGGCCAGTCCGGCCGATTTTCCTCTGTTGCCCATCCAGATCGGCAAGGTCAATGCAATCGGCACATATCGAACCCTTGGTCTGGCCAAGGCTAAGGGAGCCCGCTTTCTCCTTGCCTCCACATCTGAGGTGTACGGCGATCCACTGGTCCATCCCCAGCCGGAGTCGTACTGGGGGAACGTAAACCCTATCGGCATTCGTGGCATATACGATGAATCCAAACGGTTCGCGGAAGCCCTCACGATGGCGTATCATCGCGTGCACGGTCTGGAAACGCGCATTGTGCGCATCTTCAACACCTATGGCCCGCGCATGCGCTTGAACGACGGCCGAGTGATCCCCAATTTCCTCACGCAAGCCCTGCGCGGGGAGCCGCTGACCGTCTACGGCGATGGTTCCCAAACTCGTTCGTTCACGTACGTGGATGATCTGATCGAAGGGATCTACCGTCTTTTGTTCTCCGAAGAGGTGGAACCGGTGAACATCGGCAACCCGGAAGAGTACCGCATCATCGACCTCGCTCACCTAGTCAACACGCTTACGGGCAACACCGCGGGTGTAGTGTTCAAGCCGTTGCCTAAAGATGACCCCAAACAGCGCCGTCCGGACATTACCAAGGCCAGAAAGGTCCTGGGGTGGGAACCGCGTGTTTCACTGCAGGAAGGTTTGCAACGCACGCTGGAGGACTTCCGTCGGCGGTTGCGCGCGCAGAACGGTCGTCAAACGGTGCCCGGTTAACTCCACATCAGGCCCGACATCCCACGGTGTGACCCACACCCGACGCGGGAAAGAGGCAGGTGAACCGTGACCACACAACACCCGACAGCTGCATTGCATGTCCTATTCCTTTCCGCGGAGGTATTTCCCTTCGCTAAAACGGGTGGTCTGGCCGACGTTGCCGGATCTCTGCCCAAAGCCATTCGTCGTCTGGGGCACGATATTCGCATCGTAATGCCCCGCTATGGGTTTATTGATCCTGCGCGTTGGGCTTTAGAGGAGATCATTTCCGAATTGCCTGTGCCCTTCGGAGAAGGCACGGAACCCGCACGCATTTATGTCGCTCGGCACAATGAGGTGCCGGTGTACATGGTGGACAACGCGCGTTTCTTTCACCGCGAACAGATTTACGCTTACCCGGACGACGCGGAGCGGTTTCTCTACTTCTCCCGAGCGGCGTTGGAATTGGCCCGCCACCTGAATTGGGCTCCCCATATTGTTCACTGTAACGATTGGCACACCGCGCTTGTTCCCAATTGGTTGAAAGTTGTGTACCGGGACGACCCGTTCTGGCAACGTACCCGTACCGTGTACACCATTCACAACCTGGCCTATCAAGGCGTCTTCGACGGGCATGTGTTGGCCCTAGCCGGGCTGGCCGACCAGGGATTCATCGTCCACCCCGCGTTTCCCCACTGGCAGCGCGTCGTCCACTTTATGGCCCGGGGTATTATCTTTGCAGACATGATCACCACCGTCAGTCCCCGCTACGCCCGGGAAATTTTGACCCCTGAGTTTGGGGCCGGGCTTGACCCACTCCTGCGTGAACGCGCGGACAGTCTGGTGGGCATCCTGAACGGGATCGACGTGGAGGTGTGGAATCCCGCCACGGACACGCTGATCGCGCAGCCGTACGATGTCGAACGGCTGGAGAAACGGGAAGTGAACAAGCAGGTGCTCCAAGAACAGGCCGGTCTGCCAGTGGATGCCGGGGTGCCCTTGTTGGGCTTTATCGGTCGCTTGACCGAACAAAAGGGTGTGGACTTACTGGTGGCCGTGGCAGACGCGGTGGTCCAGCACCTGAACGGCCAAATGATCATTCTGGGCACCGGTGAGGCCAAGTGGCACGAGGCACTGCAATCCACAGCCCAACGCTATCCTCGGCACGTCAAGGTGTTCCTCACGTTTAACAACCCCTTGGCCCACGCGATCTACGCTGGTGTGGACATGTTGCTCATGCCCAGCCGGTTTGAACCCTGTGGCCTTAATCAGATGATTGCCATGCGATATGGGGCCGTGCCGGTTGTGCGCGAGGTGGGCGGTTTGGCCGACACGGTGCAGGACTTTGACCCGCGCAGCGGTGAGGGCAACGGGTTCACCTTTGGTACGTACGCGGTTGAGGCTTTCCTTACCGCTATTGTGCGGGCTGTGGAGAACTGGAAATACGCCACCACCTGGCGCCGCTTGCAGGAGCGAGGTATGCGTACCGATGTGTCCTGGACCCGCTCGGCCCTGCAGTACGTGGACGTGTACCGACAGGCCTTGCGCACTTCAGGCGATATGCCGGCTCCGTTGCGGGAAAAACTCTCCTTTGTGCCCCTGTCGGAGGGAACATGAGTCGTTCGTCACCGGTGACGGAACGCCTGTATTACACCAACGCGTACATCACCCGGTTTACCGCTCGGGTGGTGGAACAGCTCACCTGGCGTGACCGACCGGCCGTCATTTTAGACCGCACAGCATTCTACCCGGAGGGGGGTGGCCAACCCGCCGATCGGGGGCACCTCAACGGCGTGCCGGTGGAAGATGTTCAAGTACGCCGGGAAGACGGAGCCGTTGTGCACGTGATGTCAACCCCTCTCACCGCCACCGAGGTGGAAGGGGTCATCGACTGGCAACGTCGGTTTGACCACATGCAACAGCACACGGCACAGCACATTCTGTCTCAGGCATTTTTGCGCATCCTGGGAGCTGCAACCATCAGCGTTCACCTGGGCACGCAAGCGGCAACCGTCGACATTGCACACGATGATCTCACACCTGAGCACCTGCACGCGGTGGAAGCGTTGACCAACCGCGTTATTGAAGAGAACCGAGAGGTGCGCGTCCATTTTGTAGACGAGGCTACCCTGGCACGATGGGGCGTGCGACGCCCTCCCCGGGTGCAGGGTCCTATCCGGGTGGTTGAAGTGGTCGACTTCGACCGCGTGCCCTGCGGGGGCACCCACGTGCGGCGCACCGGGGAGATCGGGGTGCTGGCCATCTTGCGCGCCGAGCGTTACAAGGGCGCGTGGCGGGTGACCTTTGTCGCCGGCGCGCGAGCGCGCCAGGATTACCGGCGTCGGCGTGAGCTCCTGCAAGAGGTAGGGCATGTGCTTTCTTGCGGGGAAAACGATCTCCTCGCTCGCGTGCAACGGTTGCTGGCCGAGGCAGAGGCCGCCCGCAAGCAGTTACGCTCCCTGGAAGCGCGTTTCTGGCAACTGGAAGCCCAGGTCCTCTGGGCAAATGGGGAACCATGTGGGCCGGTCCGCCTGGTGTCTGCCACGTTGGAAAGTGCCACACCCCACGCGCTGCGCCACGTTGCTACGGTCCTTCGGGAACAGGGATCGGTGATCGCACTGTTGGGGTGGGCCGGTGGGCACCCTGCGCGTCTCCTCTTCGCGACGTCATCCGATGTGCCGGTGGCCATGGACAACCTTCTCCGGGAAGTACTCACCCCCCTGGGCGGTCGGGGTGGGGGACGTGCGGAGTGGGCAGAAGGAGCACTTCCTGATCCAGCTCGGGTGAAGGATGCTCTTGCCCAGGCCCGGCAAAAGGTGCGCGAGCGACTTACCGGTGCCTGAACACCGGACTATGGTCCTGGCGTGCGGTGGGAGGAACGTTACTCCGGCGGGTTGTCCGGAAGCTCACGTGAACGGGCCGATATTTTGGCCTCGCGCCGCCGCTTTTCTGCACACACGTAACACAAGGAAACCGGCCGTTGCGCCGTGAGCATCCCGCAATCGGCACAGGGGGTGAGCTGGCCCTCGTGCAGGAGTGCTGCCTCGTCACTGGTGAGCCACTCGGTATACATGCGCGTTCCGTACGTAATGGCCTGTTCGGGGCAAATCAGGGCGCATATGCCACAATCTACACAATAGGCGGGATGTAACACCAGGCCAAAGCGCGATGTGCCCGTCTCATCTTGCCAAGTGTAGAAACGCAGGGCCGTTGTTGGACAGTACCGGGCACATAACCCACACGCGGAACAGGTGCCTTCCACGTGCACTGCAGCCCAAGGTAAGGCTTCTAAGTCGATCACGGTGCTCTGTGGTGGTCCCAGGCGACGCAACGCAGCGGTGGTGTGGCGCCGGTGGAACGGTACGTGATAGGGCAGACGTTGCTCCGGCGGAATGGTGCTGGGGTCCGGAGGAGGTGTGGCAAGGGCCTCTTCCGCAATTGTGGTGGCCGCGCGGGTGGCCCACTGTCTGAACAACTGAAATAACTCTCGACGGGTGATCGCGAGGGAACGCGCGGTCACTTCGGTGACCGGATGTGGTGCTCCTGACGTGTCCCCACTATCCTGGGTGATGACGCGGACCCGTGCTGGGTGTCCCCACGTCGTCAGGAGGTGATTCACCTGTTGAACAACCTGTGTTATAGACTCATGAGCTGGGGCAAGGGGACAGTGGGCACATTGGGTATCGTTAAGCCAGAGGTCGGTGTTTCGAGGCCGCATCATGTCTAACAGGGTGCCCAGGGAAAGGGCGGCCAAACATTGTCCTAACTGAAAGCGATGTGTCACCGGCGCAGGAGTGGGGGTGCCCGCGTTCAGGGGACAGGCGAGCTCCAGAGATTCGGTCGCGTGTTCGGTGATTCCTTCCACCCACCAGCGCAGCGTTTCTGCCCGTGCCGGATGGGTGAACACTTCGCTGGGACAGAGGTGAAGGCACAGGCCACAGCGGGCACACAGGGCAGGGTCTAGCGTGACCCGAGGGCGGATTCCCCGGAGGGGATCTGCCTGGGTGACGGTAATGGCACGGGCGGGACATGCCTCCTGGCAAAGGGTGCACCGTCGCCAGTGTGCGCGATGGTTCAGGCATCGTGCCTCATCCACCTGCGGTGGATCTCCCAGGTCCATGCCCAGCGATTCGGCTAACGTAATGAAGTCCAGGCTCACGGTGTCCCCCTGTGTTCCACGGCCAGGTCGTTCGCCGCGGGGAAGGCCATCCCTTCCCCGCGGCTATTGAATTACGGATACACCCCACGCGCTTCCAAGGCCTCGACCACTCGGCTGATGGCCAGGGTGTACGCTGCCGTTCGCAAGTCTACCCCTTTCGAAAGGGCAATATCCCACACCACATCGAAGTTTGTCAACATAATGCGTTTCAGCTGTCGGCGTATTTCATCCTCCGACCAGAAGAAGGATTGCAAATCTTGGACCCATTCGAAGTAGGAGACGATCACTCCGCCGGCGTTGCAGAGAATGTCCGGGATAATCACAACGCCCTGGCTCTGGAGGATCCGATCTGCCTCAATGGTGAGGGGACCATTGGCACCTTCCGCGATGAAGCGGGCCTTCACGTGAGGGGCCAGTTCTTCGTCGATGACCCCTTCCAGCGCGGCGGGGACGAGCACGTCCACATCCAACGTTAGAAGGTCGCGATTGGTGATCGGGTCGCCAAGGGGATAATCCGCGACCGTGCCCGAATCCTGTACATGGCGCATAAGGTTAAAGGGATCAAGCCCGTGTGGGTTGTACACCCCTCCGTGCACGTCGCTGACAGCAACGATTTTAGCCCCTTCACGGTGCATAGCCATCGCGGTGACCGATCCGACATTACCAAATCCCTGGATGGCCACGGTCACTTCGTGCATGCGTACCCCTTTTCGGTGAAGGGTTTCCCGGGTCGTGTACATGACCCCCAGGCCGGTAGCCTCGATGCGGCCCTGCGAGCCTCCGATGGAGATAGGCTTGCCGGTCACCACGGCCGGTACCGCGTAGCCCTGGTGGATGGAATAGGTGTCCATGATCCACCCCATGATGGTCGGGTTAGTCCCCACATCGGGTGCGGGAATGTCCTTTTCCGGACCGAGAAGGATGCTGATCTCCGCGGTATAGCGGCGGGTCAAGCGCCGGAGTTCCCCTTCTGAGAGGGCGTGGGGATCCACGGCCACTCCCCCTTTGGCGCCCCCAAAGGGCAGGTTCATGAGAGCACACTTCCATGTCATCCACATAGCGAGGGCCCGTACTTCTTCCAGGGTGACGTCAGGGTGATAACGGATGCCTCCTTTCGTGGGGCCTTTGATAGTACTGTGGTGGACCCGATAACCGGTGAACATGCGGATACGCCCGTCGTCCATTATGACCGGGAAGTGCACAATGAGCTCCCGTTTGGGGGTACGGAGGAACTCCTGGACATCTTCGGGCAGGTTGAGGTGTCGCGCGGCCTCGTTGAACTGCGCGACGGCCACTTCCCACGCGCTGCGCCGCTTCTCCGTTGAAGCCATGACTCCCTCCTCCCGTTGCAGGGCAACGTTATGATATGTGAACACCGGATGATAGCGCGAGCCGACCTCGGCTGACCACTTTTGGAACACGGTCGGCGCTGGTGGAGGTCACAACTCAACGCGAAAGGGGCTGGGAAATGCCCCACAAAGGCATTTCCCAGCCCCTTTACCCTTAACATCCACCGGGGGCGCCGGCCCGCCCTCGCCGACGCCCCCTATCAGAAAGGAGGAGAAGAAGGTGCTTCGTTATCTTAGTGTACAGTATTCCACACAACGTGCTTGACGCTAACCTGACGTTTAGCTGACGCTTGCCCGACGTTTACCAGATGCCGGCACAGTCTATTCAGTACCGTCAGAATCCTTTGAACGGTCCGGAATACGAAAGACGATTCGATTGCGCTTACGGATAAACTCTATCTCTATACCTAACTCCTCAGCAGCTTTCTTCAGGCGATTTTTGATGGTCAAACGCTGTCGTCGGTCTGTATATTTCAGTTCTCCACCCTCGCCAGGTTGAAGCGTTGAGAGAAACTGTTTAAACTCTTCGATCATTCGACGGCGTTCTTCAGACCTAGGTGACGGCTTCCGACTTTTCATTTCCTGTTCTACCTCTGCTGTGGAAAGTTTGCGCAACTCGTACATCTTCTCCCTCCTCCGGCAAAGGTCTTTACTAACCACTTTCATATCAGTTGTTCAGTATACCGGTTTCATCTCACATGCGCAAATAATTGTACACTTTTGGCTCATTTTACTGTTCCTGAATAGATGTCCTTATTCCTCTCTCTTTCTGTCACCTTCCACGACTCGAAGGGCCTCAGAGGGTGTGGGCCTCCCACCGTAATGATGCCCAAGGGCATGGTACGGGCAGGATCTGGGATCACAGACGAGATCAGACTTCGCCAATGGACTTTGACTACATGTATAGTCTTGACTAAAATCCGACTGGCTCACCAGACATCGTGGTGCCGCCGCGTTCGGCTGGAGCCGTCTTCACCTATGAAGACCTGAGGGCAAAGGGACGAGGATGTCGCGACAGGGATGCTGCTCTACCCCGTCATCACTGACCATTACGGCGCGACTGGGGGAACCGCTATGGCGGGAGGTGGGTCAGCGCCGTCTTGTGATTCGTATTCCCTCGGGTGCTTCGGTTACCGACGTGTTAACCTGCCTACGACAGCAATATCCCGGTCTAACCCTCCTGGAAACGGATGAAGGGCGTCGCCGCTATCGGTTGTTCGTTAATGCTGTCCTGGTTCCTTGGGAGACCACAGACTCTCATCCGGTGAAGGATAAGGATGTCATTTACATCTTTCCCCCGGCCGCGGGGGGTGAACGGGCAGATTGGCCCCCGTTGTCCCGTGCGTTCTTCGCACAAGATACCGTGAGCGTGGCCAAGGCGTTATTGGGGTGTTATCTGGTGCGTGAGTACGCGGGGACCTTGCTGGTCGGTCGCATTATTGAGACGGAAGCGTATGTGGGCCCGGACGATCTCGCATCGCACGCTGCGGTGGGCCGTACACCGCGTAACGCGGTGATGTTTGGCCCACCAGGCCACGCATATGTGTATCTCATCTATGGCATGCACCACTGTCTGAACGTGGTCACCGAACGGGAGGGCTATCCCGCAGCTGTGTTAATTCGCGCCATCGAACCGGTGCACGGCCTGGATCTCATGCGCCGCCATCGCGGGGGGCGGTCGTTCCGGGATCTGACCAACGGACCGGGCAAAGTTTGCCAAGCGTTGGCGATTGACCGCGGGTTAAACGGGCATGATTTGTGTGTCGGTCACGCGTTGTGGATCGCGGCCGGAGAATCACCGCCCCCAGAGGCGATCACTGCCGGGCCTCGCGTTGGCGTGCGCGGTGATGACCGCGCGCGTACCGTACCTTGGCGTTTTGCCCTGTACGGTCATCCCGGTGTCTCACGACCGTACCCTTGGGCGCTTGCCCGCACCGCAGACGCCCCTCCAATCGAGGGGGCCGCGGTACATCCTCGGCATCGCTAGCGTCCAATAACATTAACGGTCGATTAAGGGAATTCGGTGGGCGTACCCGGGCAGACCTTGTCACGTTGGTATCCATAACAAAGGCGACTGTCCGACGGTGGCGGGTGCTGAAACCGAAAGGCGTGAGGTTATCTCCCCGGCTCCATGGGCACTGTCTAGGAATGAAGGGCTATATGTTTGGCGACACGATGACGTTAAAATACACAGTAGAGGGCGGGCACATTGCAGCACACACAGTGAACCCAACGCGGCGGGAAAGGGGAAATCTGTGGTGAACGTCTTTTTGGCCCTCTGGGCCGGTCACATGGTCGGTGACTTCGCTCTCCAGACCGGTCGCATCGCGGAGATGAAGCGGGTAGGCTGGCAGGGGCTCTTCTTGCACGTTGCCATGGTCACCGCAGCCACGCTCATCTTCGTGGTTCGTTTCCCTCACTGGCTCTGGCTTATCCTGGTCGTCAGTGCCACACACCTTCTCATCGACGCGGTGCGCACGTTCATCGTGCGCGACCTGAGACGGACCCACCTTGCGTATTTCCTGGCAGATCAGGGTGCTCATCTGGTAGTGTTGCTGGGGTTGAGCATCGGCATGGCGCCGGAACGATACCTTCAGCCGGCAAGCTGGATCCAGGCCTCCGACTCGCTAGATCGGGGAGCCTGGTACGTTATCGCGGTGGTTGCGCTGGTGTTCATGGTACCGGTCATGGAAGCGCTTCTGTACGTGGATTGGGCTGGCCCCCAGGCAAGCGATATTCAGATCACATCTCGTGCCCGGCTGTTGGGCGCGGTCGAACGGTTAACCGGCTTGATACTTATGCTTTCCCCGTGGCCGTTGTTGGCCCCTCTGGTATTTGTGCCCCATCTTGTGTACCGTCTTCGGGAGATGTCTCATCAGCACCCCTCTCAGCTCCTGCGCCCGGGGTTGAGCTTGGGGATGACCCTGATTATCGGATGGTTATTACGGACGGGCATAGGGTAGGTTATTTGGCTCTGGGGGAGCGGACAAAGGCCCAAAGGGCTTGCAGTTCGGGTTGGCGTAGGAGCGCGGCCAAGCCCAGGTAACTTGTGACTCCCACAAGGAGGCCTGCGCTCAGCTGGACGGGTGCTCCTAGAGGCGCGGTGATGGTCAGCACCCCCCACAGGAGCCCTCCCATCCCGGCGGCGGCCAGAAGCTGCCCCACCAGGGGACGACCAAGGGCCGGCAACGGCCCCGTGTACCCCCGTCGATAGAGCATGCCCAGCAGCGCGGCCGCTTCCAGCAACGTGGCGACGGAGTTGGCCAGGGCGAGCCCTACGTGCTGCCAGGGACCTACCCACCAGAGACTGAGAAGAACGTTTAACCCCATGGCCAGCATGCCGATGATCACCGGTGTGCGGGTGTCGTGCAGGGCGTAAAAGGCTCGGGCCAGGATTTCCACCAGCGCGTGCCCTCCAAGGCCCACGACATACGCGCGCAGGGCGGTTGCTGTCAACGTTGTTGAGGTGGCATCAAAGGCCTGTCGCTGAAACAGGACGGCAATTAACGGCCAGGCCAATATCCATAACCCCACCGTCGCCGGTACGGTGAGAAAGGTGATACTGCGGATCAGCTGGACCAGGGTGCGGCGCAACGCGTCCAACTCCCGGGAGGCTACCTGCTGGGCAAACGTGGGAAAGGCCGCCGTGCCCACCGCTTGCGCGAAGATTCCTAAGGGTAACAACATAACCCGGAACGCGTAGTCAAGGGCAGAAAGCCGTCCGGGGGGCAGTCCACTGGCCAGCACAGTGGTGACCAGGAAATTCACCTGTACTGCGGCCAACCCCATCACCCGGGGAGCCATCAACCGGAGTACATGCCGTACGTCCGCGTCCCACCAGCTCCATCGCGGGTGAAAGGTCATCCCCACCCGGCGCAAACCGGGTACCTGGACGAGCAGGTGCAGCAGCGCGCCCACCACCACTCCCCAAGCCAGGCCGTGGACCCCCCAACGTGGTCCCAGGCCGAGCGCGCCGCCGATAATGCCTAGGTTGTACAGGCTGGGGGCGAGCGCGGGCAAGAAGAAGTGCCGGTGCGCGTTGAGCACGCTCATGGCCACCCCGCTGACTCCAAAGATCACCGTGCTGAGCAGAAGTATCCGAAGGAGGGAGGCGGTCAACGTTTGGAGTTCGGGGCTGAAGTGTGGCACGAGGATGGTCGTCACCAACGGCCGCGCGGCCAGTGCCATCAGGCCTGCCGCCACGGTCAACACAACAAGCACCAGAGTGATCACGTTCGAGACCAGCTCCCAGCCCCGGGATGCCCCCTGACGTGTGCGCACCGTGGTGTACGTGGGCAACAGGGCCGACACCAGGGCTCCTCCGGCCACCAGCTGAAATAACATGTCGGGAAGGCGAAAAGCGGCCACGTACGCGTCGTACGCCGCACTGGTGCCGAACAGAGCACCTACAATGATCTGGCGGGCCAGACCGGTGAGGCGGGACAGGACAAATAGGACCATCACCAACCCGGCAGCCCGCGCGACCTGGCGTCCCGTGCTCTCCTGTAGCTGTGTCACCGAAGGGCCTCCACCAGCTCGGGAAGGAAGGCCCACAGCGCGGGGATGCCCCCTGTGTGCCAGAAGAGCACCCGTTGTCCTCGCCGCCACCGTCCCTCCCGAATAAGCTGCACTAAGCCGCCGAACGCCCGCGCCGTGTACACCGGGTCGAGAAGAAGGCCTTCCAACCGGGCCAACAGGCGAATAGCCTCACGCTCCAGCGTGCCCACACGAGCATACCCTTCGCCTATGAAACGATCTTCTACCACGATCTCGTCGAGGGCGACCGTGATGGGAACGTCCAGGACGTCACTCACGCCTTGTATCAAGCGTGCTATCCGTGGGACCAGCACATTTTGGGGCTCGTCGACACTGATGCCGACCACCTCGGTTGGGTACGCGAAAACGCGCACGCCGGCCACTAATCCGGCCTGGGTACTTCCGGAACTGCTGGCCACCACCAGCGCGTCGAAAGGTCTTCCCTCACTCTGGGCGCGCAGCTCTTCCACGGCTAGGGCGTAGGCTACGGTGCCCAGCGCGTTGGCACCGCCGTAGGGGATCAGATACGGCCGACGGCCTGCTCGCCGTAACTCGTCTGCGAGGGCCTCCATGCGGGCATGCATCGCCTCACGAGTGGTTACCCAGTGCACGTGCGCGCCGAAGAGATAATCTAGCAGAACATTGCCGGTGGGAATGTCGGGCGGTGTGCCGCGCAGCACAAGATGGCACTCCCAGCCCAGTTGTGCGGCCGCGGCCGCGGTTTGACGTGCGTGATTGGATTGAATCGCCCCCCCTGTGATGAGAACATCCGCCCCTTGAGCACGCGCTTCGGCTAACAAGAATCGCAGCTTGCGGGTCTTATTGCCCCCGGTGGCCAGGCCGGTGTGGTCATCCCGTTTGACCCACAGTTCCGGCCCACCGAGGAACGCGCTCAGGCGAGGCAACGGGTGTAAGGGCGTTGGGAAAAAACCGACGTCCACTTCCGATGGTCGTCGCATGATGTGTTCCCCTTCACCTCGCTATCGCGCGGATTAAGGTTGGTTCAGGCGATCACACTACGCCCAACAGACGCACGGCCGAGTACACAACTACGCCGATAAACAGGCGGTACACCCACACGCTCGCCCCGGGACGCGCCGCGAAGCGCGTCCCTACCCACGCACCGGTCATGTTGCCGATCGCCAACAGTAGTCCCCATCCCCAGTTCACCTGGTTGTGTAACACAAAGATGGCCAGAGCCGGCACGGTGAAGCACAACACAATGAACACCTTAATCGCATTGGCCCGGACAATGTCAAAACCGGCTCCCAGCACCAATCCCGCCAGCAGGAAGATGCCCACCCCTGCCTGGATAAACCCACCGTATATGCCGATCAGGAAAAAGATGACCAGTTCCTTCACCGTAGGACGGGGGCGGATGGCCTCCGGACGCCCTTGAATCCAACGTTTGGGGTTGATCAGCAGCACAAGAAGCATAAGCAACATAATGAGTCCGATCACGCGACGCATGGTGCGTTCATCCAGGTCAACGGCGATGTTGGCCCCTACCACGGCTCCCACCACGGCTGGTGCGGCCAGCCACATCGCGTGGCGCCAGGACATCATCCCTTGGACGCTGAAACCTCGCACCCCCACCACGTTTTGCAGAAGAATAGCGATGCGATTGGTCCCGTTGGCCACGTTAGCCGGCAGCCCGGCAAAGATCAACATGGGCAGGGATACGAGGGAGCCGCTACCGGCCAGAGTGTTGATGAAGCCGGCCAGAAATCCGGCCGTGACCACACCCGCGTACACCAACATGCTGTCCATGGACGTTCTCCTCCCCTGGAGGTATCGATGTATTCTGTGTGCCCCGTGTATGAAGCGCGATCGGTCCTTTCGCACCGCGGTCTTGGGAGGTTATGGGGCCGCGCGCACGCGTACCTTCCCCACTACCACCCGCCCTCCCACCTGGCGGCCACCGACCAGAGGCAGGTTTTCTACCCGTTCCAGGGGGTACATGCCTGTCAACAGCAAGTATTCGCCGGGCGCAAGGTCCGGGGGCACCTCCACCATGTACCAGTCCTCCATAATTTCCCCCTGCATCCATCGGGTTGTGGGAGTGAAGAAGAACCCTGGCTCGGTGTCGGCCACCGCGACGGGCTGTCCGTCCGGTGTGGCCAGGTGTACAATGACCTTATACCGCTCCTGCGGAGGGGCTAAGGCGAGCCAGTAGAGGACGAACCAGACACGCTCTCCCGGTTGTACCTCTGTCCGGGGCACGTAACTGCCCAGTAGCACGATGCGATCGCCCACCTGGACGTTCTGAACTGCGGGGCGGATGGTTCCTGCCCCTCCGGCCCAGGTCGGCCAGGTGGCTGCGACCAGGAACCCGCCCACCAGGAGTGGGATGATAAGCAGACGCCGGTCACGGCGGAACACCGTGACCCCCCACCCCAGAGCGATGAGGCCGGAGAAGAACTCCGCCACCCGCTGGATGGGAGTTGCCCCATAGCGCACCTCCACTCGATGCTCCCCTGGGGGCAGATCTACGGCCAGGAGACCCAGGGGGCCTGCCGGCCGGGTAGGGACTATTTGATCATCCACTCGTGCCTCCCAAGCGGGGAAGTAAAACTGGTGCAGGGCCAATGTCCAGGCGGTTGGGCTGCGGACCCGGAACACCCGGCGCAACGGGTGTTGTTCCTCCAATTGGACGGTGACATCCAAGGGGGGAGTGTCGGGCAACGGTTGCTGCGGCGGCAGGAAGAAATCCATCCGGCTGCCGGCAGCCCATACGGGCATGTACTCGAAAAGCCACGTTTCCCGGAATTCACGTAAGGAGAGTGCCCGCAGATAATCATAAGCAGGCAGGATGCTTAGATCCATATCGCGCTCCACCAGTGGACGGCCACTGCGCGGCTCCTGGGCGATGTCGTACCGCAATCCGGGCAGCGCGCCGGCCATCAGGGAGAGGGCCAGAAACGCCAATCCCCCCGCTGTCATCAGGCGGGATCGACTTAACGCCCATCCCGCGCCCAGGCCCAGCCCGGCGATACCTCCGGCGGCCAGGCCAATAATGGACTGCAACCGCCATGGAAACTGGAGATAATGAATAAGCGGTACCGTGGCCCACACCGGACGACTGAGCTCCGTGAGCATAAACGTCGCCGTGACCAGCACCAGGGTGAAGAACATCAGCGTGTGCCGCATTTCCCGGGACAGATGTCGCCATCGAAGAAGGGCGCTTCCCAGCCCTAAGATCACCCACACGGTGCCTACCCGTGGCATGGGGGAAGCGGCCCGAACCCCTGTGAAGGGCACATAACGGTGAGCCCAATAAGGGGATATCATATCCGTCAGGGGTGCGAGGTTGGCCAGCAGTTCTCGACGGGCAGTCTCCACCGGCTGGCCGGCCCACACCCAGCGGATGTCCACCAGTACCGGAAGCCAGTAGAAGGCACTCAACCCGATACCTACCCCTACAGACACCAGGCCTTGCAGGGCATAGTGAACGTTGCGTTCCTGCCAGGCCCGCCAGCCGAGCCATGCGAGGGCAACGGGCATGAACGCCAGCGCGGAAAGGTGATGGGTCAGGATCAGAGCTGCCACCAACAGGCTAAGCAGCGGGTCAAAGGTCATGCCCCGGTTTTCGGACAACCGGGCAAGGCGCGCCAAGATCAGCGGGTACCACACCAGCGCCCACAGTTCTGCCTGCGCACCCCGTACATACGCCAGGGCCATATGGTACGGCCAGTACATGTACACAAGCGCGGCGATCCACCCTGTTAGACGGCCCCACCGTCTGGCGAAGTAAAACATACTCCACCCCGCCGCTACCATGCCCAGCCCAATCATCCACTCATACGCTGCGAGATACCCCCACCCTAGCAGGCGAAACCATTCCGCTACATAATAGATAAGGGGTGGATAAAAGTGGAGCACCGGTGATCCATAGAAAAAGCTGACGTGGGGTAACCAGCGCGGGTATATAATCCCTGTGCGTAGTAACATGTCCAGTTCCAGAAAACGGCTTTTGTGGTAAAACCCGTCGTGAGTCGTCTGTAATCCGGGATACCAGAGCATAAACGTGGCCGGGAGAAGCAGCAAGGTCAACCCTATCCAGTCACCTATGTGGGTATCCCACACCTGGGCACGGACACGTGCCATTACCCGGCGGGGTGCTGCGGCCAAGCTGAGTCTCATCTCTGCCACCGCCAGCTCTCCGCTTTCTCACAGGATGTACCTTGCCAGTATACTGCAAAGCCCAAACGCCCCCCCAACGCGTTCCCCACCGGGGAAGCACACCGCACATGTCAACCTTCCCGCATGGGGATTGCTGCTCCGGAGCCGATGTGGGAGTGATTCAGGGGGATCAACGCTTCGAGCGATATCCCGACGAGGCCGCTCGCGTGCCCCCGCGGGACCGGTCAGGGTCAGTCGCCAACAGCCCAAGGAGGCCGACAAGTCGTCCTTGTCGCGAGAAGATAGGCGAAACGCTGAGAATACGGTATAATGTAACATACCTGCGGAAAGGGAACCACCCTGGTCCTACGGGTGCGGGTGCGGAAGATGGAGGAAGCTATCGTGACGCGGCGGCTCGGGGTCGAGGTGGTCGCACGGGACTGACACATCATTACCACTGATAGTGCAGAACCCCACCTGCAGGCGGCCCTGGCGGCCTGGTGGGAGAGCGTTTTCAGACCACCTTGCCTCCCGCGTCTGCCCCTGTCCGATGATCTTCGGTATTTAGGAGACCATCGGTTTGGTGGGGCAAGAAACACGCCGAGACGTCTACATCCTTAGTGATAAAAGGGTGCAGCGGTGAGAGAGGCAACATCTTCTGTTCAAGTAATGGCACCACCATCGGGTAATGTACACGAGGGGATATCTCCGCTGGTACGACGGCTGATTGCCCTCACGTTAGGGTTGACGTACTTGCTGATTGTGTTGGGTGGGATAGTGCGTGTCCTGGACGTGCCCTCCTGTCCGGGCTGGCCTTTATGTTACGGGCGTTGGTTTCCCCCGCCCGATCCCGGGTTATGGCTGAAATGGCTGCACTGGGTGGATGCCAGTGTGGTGGGCATTATTTTGGTCATCACCACAGGGTTGGCGTGGGCTGAGTTGACCATCAGTCACCCGGTCACCCGCATGTTGGCCTTGACGGTACCGGTGCTCCTCATCGAGGCGGGGGTTGGGGGCTTGGCCGCCATTGCCGATTTGCCGACCCGGATCATGGTCATGCACCTGGCCCTGTCCCTTATTCTGCTCGCGCAGGTGGAAATGGCGTGGGCCTACACGCGGCGGCCCCGTGTGCGGTTTGCCCGTGCCATCAGTGCGCGATGGATAGATACCACGCTGGTGCTGGTGTATCTCTTCCTCCTGTCCGGGGGACTGATCACCCAGACCGGGGCTGCCCAGGCGTGCCCAGAGTGGCCTCTGTGCCCGGAGGGGTTGTGGCCTTCCGGAAATTGGGCCATGCTGGTGAATGTAGGCCATCGCTATTTTGCGGTGGTAGTGGCCGCAGTGCTGGGGTATACCCTTTACCGGGTCCACCGGGATGCCACGGTAAATCCCCCTGTGCGACGGTGGATGATGCTGGCTGTCCTGGTCTTCCTGCTGGACGCGCTGGTGGGCGCGATGAACGTGTGGACCGCCTTTCGGCGCTGGACCAGTGCGGTGCACCTTATTCTCGGTGTCACGGTCTGGGCGTTGCTGGTGTGGGCATCTGCTATTGCCTATGTGCCAGGCACCGTACGAGCCCCGCGCGAGCGTCGACGCCATGGCGCCCGCGCGGGATGGCGTGCTTACGTGGGGTTGATGAAGCCGGGCATCGTGGCTTTGCTGGTAGTAACTACCCTCGCCGGGATGATCATCGCCGCGCGTGGTTGGCCTGATACCCGGCTTCTGCTGTGGACCCTGGTGGGCAGCATTTTGTCGGCGGGAGGGGCCAACGCGTTGAATTCATACTATGACCGGGACATCGACAGTCGTATGGCGCGCACGTCGCGTCGTCCCCTGCCCCAGGGGTTGGTTTCACCCCGCCAGGCATTTACCTTCGGGATCGTGTGTATTGTGCTGGGTGTGATGGTGATGACGGTGTTTGTGAATCCCTTAGCAGGGGGGATTACCGCGTTAGGTGCTTTCTGGTACACCGTCATTTACACCCGATGGCTAAAGCGCGCTACGGACCAGAACATCGTCATCGGTGGGGCCGCGGGTGCCTTTGCCCCTGTGGTCGGATGGGCAGCGGTGACCGGTAGGGTGGATGTCCTGGCTATCGTTCTGTTCCTGTTGATTTTCATGTGGACCCCTCCCCACACGTGGGCTTTTGTTTTGGTCGTGTTGAAGGACTATGAACGGGTGGGCATCCCTATGCTCCCGGTGGTGCGAGGGGTGGAACGTACCACTCGGGAGATTGTCCTTTACACGTGGCTGACAGTGGCGGTCACGCTTATTCCAAGTGTGCTGGGTATTCTCGGTCCCGCGTATCTGGCGGGCATGTTGGTATTGAACGCGATCTTCCTTTACTTGGCGTATCGCCTGCGACGCCAGCCGGACAAGGCATTGGCCAACCGGCTGTACCAGTATTCCAATGCATATCTCTATTTGGCCTTCGCTCTCATGGCGTTTGACCGCATGGGAGGGCTTCTGTAAAGTAAGGACAGACGTCTAGAGTGTCAAAGGAGGTAACCGAACGGATGGCCCGACGACGAGTGCATCGACGTGAACGGGAATGGCGCCGCATACTGTTTTACATTGTGACGTTGGCGGTGGTACTTTCCATGGCCCTTTCCTTGGTGCTGGTGGCCCTAGGTCAGTGATGGAGCCCCTGTACCCGCGCGTGAGGAAGGGAGACCCATGATGTGGCTGGCGTGGGGCGCGTTTGCCCTCGCGACCCTGGGGGGGAGTGGTGTCATTGCGGGTATCTTGTGGATCCTCTTTGCTCAGGGGGTGTGGGGGCGGGTGAATGGCCCTCCCCCTGATTTGTCGCCGGCCGCCGCGCGGGCATGGGCTCAACGCCGGCGCACTACCGACGTAACCCCTTACACAATGAGTTGGGCAGATGTGCGGACGGCGTTACGAGAAGGACGCTGGCGTGACGTGTGGCCCATTATCTTGGTAGCGCTGGGTGGTGCGCTGGTGCTGATCTTTTTGCCCTTGGGAGTGCTTTTAGGCACACAGCAACGTCTGGCCGGCGCAGCAGGCCTGGTCCTGGCCGTGCTGATCTTGTGGCGGCTTCGCCGCACGGTGTGAGGCAAACGTGTATGACGCAGGGACGCAAATGGCAACGCCCCAATTGCCCATACTACTACGAGGACTACTATCGGGGACGTGAAACGTACGCCTGTCGGTTGATCGAACGGAACCCCAACTCTCGCCCATGGCATCCCGGCCTATGCCGATCTTGTCCCGTGCCCCGGATCTTACAGGAAACACGGGTCGCGGACTTGGCTCTAGAGGCCGGTGTGGTGCGTCGCTTCTTTCGGGATCGGGTAGAGGTGTTTGCAGTTTGTACACGCCACCTTCGCCGGCTGGATAATCCGTTGGTATGCCCGGAATGTGAAGCGGAGTCCCATTAGGGGAGGGGACATCTTATATTCCGGATGCCCCCTCCCTGTAAACTGGTGATACCCCTATGGGGTCTCCATGGATTGCAGAATCTCATCCACCTGGGCCATGACCTCTTCCCACCGTTCGAGGGGGATGAAGCCCGGAACCTGGCCGATGATTTGGTCGTTGACCAGGATGATGAACGTTGGTGTGCCTTGGACACCGGCTTGCACCATAGCCTGATGATCTGCGAGTACCTTCTCCTGCATCTCCCGGGTATCCAGGCACGTGTTAAAGGCCTCTGTGTTCAGCCCGAGCTCCTGGGCATACGCCTTGAAGGTTGCCGTCATCTCCTCAACGGGTAGTTCTGTCCACTCTTCCGCGCGCTCGTACAGCAGGTCCACGTAGGGGAAAAGTTGCCCTTGGTTGCCCGCGCATTCGGCGGCTTCCGCGGCAATGCCCGAGTTCTCATGGCCCAGGAGATGCTTGAAGATCACCCGTACCCGTCCGGTATCCACATAACGGGTTTTAAACTCCGGCCACACCGTGGTGTGATGGAGCCGGCAGTAGGGACAGAACAGGTCGGAGACTTCCACGATTACAATGGGCGCGTCCTCGGCACCGATGTACGCGTCCCCCCAATAGGTGCGCCCGGGCGTTTCTGGGTTGGGATCGAAGGGATGTTGTTCTGCGTAGGTGGGCGTGGGGGTAGGGGTGGGTGTTTCTCCTCGAGCTGCTCGTTCAATGATATCACGGAAGACGTCCACCGGTTGTGCGCCCTCCACAAACCACCCGTTAATAAAGAAGGCCGGTGTTCCCCGTACCCCGCGGGCCAGACCCTCTTCCAGCTCTCGTTGGATCTGATTGGTGAAGGGCTGGGCTGCCCAACATGCGTCATACGCCTCCATGTCCAGGCCTAGCTCTTCGGCATACCCGCGAAACCGCTGGGCCGCATCCTCCTGATCCGCCCATTCCTCCTGTCGGGCGAATAATATGTCGTGCATGGGCCAGAATTGGCCCTGCACGCCGGCACAGAGGGCCGCTTGTGCAGCGCCATCTGCCTGGGGGTGAATCTGCCGGAGGGGAAAGTTTTTAAACACGTGCCGCATGCGGCCGGTGGCAATGTATTCTTGGTCCAGGATCGGTTGAGTTTCCTGGAAGTGACGCCGGCAGAATGGACACTGGAAATCAGCGTATTCCACCATGGTTACTGCAGCGTCCGCGAAACCACGATAGGGCGCGCCCTCTTCTGTAATGCCTGCCGGCACACCGGGCAGGTTGGACACTTGTTCTGAAGCCAGGGTAAATGTCCCGGTCGCGGGAGGGCTGGGCACGTTTGCTGCCTCGGAGGTCACCGTCGGCGTCGGGGAAGGTGGGGAAGGTGTGGGTGC
>WFWT01000082.1 GCA_015490995.1 Anaerolineae bacterium
CCCCCAGTTTGTGGCGGATGCTCATGTGGTCCAACCGGCGCGCTCTTGCCCAAACCTTGTGTATCAGCTCCATGACAAACGGTTGTAAGGGTGGTCGTTCACTTTGTCTATCCGAGGGTATCACACCCGCTCCTGGCGGGCAAGTCCTGCCAGCGCGACCCAGGCCAGCACGCCCGTTCCTACCAGGGTAAGCGGACACCACGCCCTGGACACGGCCTACGCCACCTTCTCCACCGCCACCGCGCACACTTTGTAGTCCGGGATCTTGGCCGTGGGGTCCAGGGCGTCGTTGGTCAGTTCGTTGGCCGCGGCCTCCGCAAAGTGGAAGGGGATGAACACGGTGCCCCTGGGCGAGCGGGCGGTCACCCGCGCCTTGACGACAATTTCCCCCCGCCGCGAGCGCACCCGCACCCGGTCTCCGGTGCGAATGCCCAACCGCGCGGCGTCTGCGGGGTGGATCTCCACCGTGGGCTCGGGATAGATGTCGTCCAGCCGCGAGCGCCGGGTGAGCGCGCCGCCGTGCCAGTGGTACAGCACCCGACCAGTGGAGAGGATGAAGGGGTATGCCTCGTCCGGCCACTCCGCAGGCGGCCGGAACTGCAACGGCACCAGGCGCCCCTTGCCCCGCGGGAAGGACTCGGCGAACAGGTAGGGGGAGCCGGGATGGTCCGGGCTGGGGCACGGCCAGTGTACACCCCCCTCGCGCTCGATGCGCTCGTAGGAAATCCCCTGGAACGGGGGCGTGAGGCTCGCCATCTCGGCCCAGATCTCGGCCGGATGGTTGTAGTCGAATCCGGCGCTGGTGGCGCGGCCCAGTTTTGCCTCCACCCGCTTGGCCAGGTTGCAGATGATGGCCCAGTCGTCCCGCGCTTCGCCCGGCGGGGACACCGCGCGGCGCACCCGCTGCACCCGACGGTCCGTGTTGGTAAAGGTGCCGTCCTTCTCTGCGAAACTGGTGGCGGGCAAGATGATGTCCGCATAGGGCGCGGTGCGGTTGAAAAAGATGTCCTGGAAGAGCACAAAATCCAACTGTTCCATCACGTGCCGGGAGTGGCGCAGGTTGGGCTCGCTCATGAGGGGGTCCTCCCCCATGATGTAGAACGCGCGGATGCGGCCTTCGTCCGCGGCCTCCACCATTTCCATGGTGGTCAAGCCCGGCTCCGGGGGCAACGTCACGCCCCAGGCCCGCTCGAACTTCGCCCGAACCGCCGGGTCATCCACCCGCTGGTAACCGGGGAACACGTTGGGCAGGCCGCCGGAATCGGAGCAGCCCTGCACGTTGTTCTGCCCGCGCAGGGGGTTGAGCCCGGTGCCGGGCCGCCCGATGTGGCCGGTGAGCAGGGCCAGGTTGGAGAGGGCGATGGCGTTGTCCGTGCCGTGCACGCTCTGGGAAATGCCCATGCCCCAGTAGATGGCCGCGGCTCGCGCGGTGGCGTACATGCGCGCGGCTTCCCGGATAAGGTCCGCGGGCACGCCGGAGATCTCCTCGGCCCACTCGGGCGTGAAGGGCTCCAGGGAGGCCGCGTATGCCTCAAACCCCTCGGTGCGCGCCTCGATGAAGGCCTTGTTGTACAGGCCCTCCTTCACGATGACGTGCGCCATCGCGGAGAAGACCGCCACGTCCGTGCCCGGCTTCTGGCGCAGCCAGAGGGTCGCAAAGCGGGTCATTTCAATCTCCCGGGGGTCCACGACGATGAGTCGGGCCCCGTTTTTGACCACCGCCTCCCGCAGGAAGGTGCTGATCACCGGGTGGGTCTCGGTGGTGTTGGAGCCGGTGACGATGAAGCACTCCAGGTGTTTCATCTCGGCCACGGAGTTGGACATGGCCGCGGAGCCGATGGTGTACGAGAGCGCGGCCACGGAGGCCGCGTGGCAGAGCCGCGCGCAGTGGTCGATGTTGTTGGTGCCCAGGACCGCGCGGACAAACTTCTGGAAAACGTAGTTGTCCTCGTTGGTGGCCTTGGCGGAGCAGAAGGTGCCGATGGCGTCGCCGCCGTACGCCTTGACGATCTCCGCCAGTTTTTCCGCGGCCAGGTCCAATGCTTCGTCCCAGGAGGCTTCTCGAAATCCATCCAGCTCGACGGCGCGACGCGGTTTACGCCCTAGGTCCTTGCGAATAAGGGGACGGGTCAACCGGGAGGGGTGGTGGACAAAATCCACGCCGAAGCGGCCCTTCACGCAGAGTCGTCCCCAGTTGGGGGCCGTGTCCCAGGGAGCCGTCACTTCCATAATGTACCCGTCTTTCACGTGGAGGTCGACCTGGCATCCCACACCACAGTAGGGACAGGTGGTGCGGACCGCGTGATCTACCGGGATGGAGGACGACACATCGGGGTAGATGATGGTCCCTTGCATGGTGTTCCTCCCTTGAGCCCTGCGTACTGCTCACCATTGCCCTGCCACGTTCATCGTCGTTGGGCCGTGGATAGCCGACGCTGCACCCGTTGCCAGGCTTGTTCCACCTGACGTCGAAGATGTTCGATATCTTTGCTGTTGTCGAGGACCACGTCGGCTCGCCGCGCGTACGCCTCTGGGGGAAGCTGGGCGGCCAGTCGTCGCTGAACATCCTCCGGAGTCATGCCGCGCGCGGCCAACCGTTGCCGCTGCACTTCGGGTGGGGCAAGGACAACCCACACCTCATCACAAAGGGTTATGCTGAGACCGCTCTCCAGCAACTTGATGGCTTCTAGGGCGATGATAGGCTTACGTGAGCGGGTTATATGCTGTTGGACGGCCTCAAACACCGCAGGATGTACAATGGCTTCCAGTTGACGGAGGGCTTCGGAGTCGTTGAAAACCCGTTGGGCAAGGCGACGGCGGTCGATGTGGCCGTCCGGTCGAACGATGTCGCGGCCGAACGTGTCGATAATCTCCTGGTACACGGGTCCCCCCGGTGCCATGACTTCGTGAGCAACTTTGTCGGCATCGATGACGTCTGCCCCCAATGTGGCCAGAATCTCCAACACCGTGGATTTGCCGGCCCCTATCGGTCCGGTAATTCCGATGACATACTTGCCTGCATATCCCATTACCGTGCTCCGTGCCGGTGATTTACTCCTGCATCTCCCGTGCCCGCTGGTCTGTCAGCTCGTCGCCGGTGAACACAATGTCTGTCCGTTCAATCCGTCGCGGGACATCATCCCATCCCAGGGCGGCAAGGACCTCGTCGGGACGGCCGGTCGCGCCCGGTTCGCTGCGCACGTGCATGTGCAGGTAAACCCACTCCTCATCCTCGCCCGTGATCTCCAGGGATAGGATCAGAGGGCGCAGGTTATAGCGCACTTTTTTTCGCTTGCGTTCCCGTTCTCGCCAAATTTCCCGTGCGGCCAGGAAGGTGGCCAGCCGTTCTCGCCAATCGGGGGGCAGGAAGGCTTTCTCCAGGGCGACCTCGTACACTGCGGCTTTGACCTGGGATTGGAGGGACGGCGCGTTTAGGGGCACTTCCCGAACTTCCAGGATTTCAAAACCGGGAGGGCACTGGGCCTGCAACCGCGCGTGTACGGTGGCGGGGTCCTGGGGTGGGGAGAACCAGATGTCCATCACCTCCGCCCGGCCGGTAAACCCCACCGGCAAGGCGGAGGCGAACTGGATTCGGGGTTGGGGGTGAAAGCCCTGGGAATACACAACAGGCAGATCGGCCCGTCGCAGGGCGCGTTCCCAGAAGCGGGCCACGTCCAGGTGTCCCAACCAGCGTACAGGTGCCCCTTTGCGAAAGTGCACGCGCAGGCGTTGTACGCTCGCCTCCACTGTTTATGGCTCCTGCCCTACTGCCTGCAATTGAGCCAGCCGTCGCCAGCGCTGTGGCCGACGTGGGCCAAGCTGTTCTGCCAACTCTGGGCTCATTTCTGGGTTGACGTACAGTGGGATCGGACGGGGCGCGACCGGTTGCCGTTCTTTGCCGCGCCCTAAGGCCGGACATCCCCATGCCTCGTCTGCTACCTGGCGACGCAGTTCCTTGAACTGGCCCAGGATGCCACAGGAGTAGCAGTAATCGCGGCAGTCGTCGATAACTGCACCCTGGAGCGCGTGGAGGTATTCCTGTTTCAGGAATTCCTTGCTGACCCCTACGCTGATGTGATCCCAGGGCAACACTTCGTCTAGAGATCGTTCTCGGCGGGCGTACCAGTCCGGATCAAGGCCCACCTCCTCAAACGCGGCCAACCACGCGTCGTAACGGAAATGGTCTCCCCAGGCATCGAAGCGTGCACCTCGCCGCCATGCCGCCTCGATCACGTCGGCCAGGCGACGATCCCCCCGGCTGAGGAAGGCTTCCATCAGGGTCTCCCGAGGGTTGTTCCACGAGAGGTGGATGCCCGGGCCTCGCAGGCCGCGCTGCAGGATGCGAATTTGTTCCCAGATGGTCTCTTCGTCCGCCACCGGGACCCACTGGAACGGTGTGTGAGGTTTGGGCACGAGAGTGCTAACCCCCACCCGCACCTGGGCCTTGCGTCCCAGGTGTTTGCGCCCAATGGCCAGTACCTGCTTGGACAGTTGGACAATCGCTTCCACGTCCTCTACGGTCTGGGTGGGGTGGCCGATCATGAAGTACAGCTTAATGGTGGTCCATTTCCGTCGGTATACCTCATCGGCCACGGCCAAGAGCTCATCGGTGGGGATAGGCTTGTTGATCACGTCTCGCAATCGGTCTGTGGCCGCTTCCGGCGCAAAGGTAAAGCCAGAGCGACGACGTCCCGCTTCCAACGCGTCCATTAAGTCCACGCTGAAAGATTCGATGCGCAGGGAGGGTAGGCCGATGGCCAGGTGCTTGTCTCGGAACCGGCGGGTGATCTCCCGCACCAGGTCGCCTACCCGCGAGTAGTCGCTGGAACTCAGGGAAAGGAGGCCGATCTCCTCAAAGCCGGTGTTGTGGAGCAGGGCCTCCACTGCGCTCACGATCTCTTCTAAAGAGCGTTCTCGCACCGGCCGGTACACCATACCCGCGTGGCAGAAGCGGCACCCTCGAGTGCACCCGCGCATGATCTCAATGGCCGCCCGGTTATGCACCACGTCGATATAAGGCACGATCAACCGGGTGGGCGTGGGCGGCAAGGTGGGCACGATGCGCTTCACCACCGGGAACATCGCCTCCGGCTCGGTCGGGCGCACCTCCTTAATGGTGCCGTCCTCGTGATAACTCACCTCGTAGAAGTGGGGCACGTACACGCCCTGAATTTTTGCCAGTTCCCGCCAGCGCTCGTAACGGGGCAACCCGCGCGTCTCATGGGCCACTCGGGCCAGTTCTAGAATGGCTTCCTCCCCTTCACCGATGAAAAAGGCGTCGAAAAAGGCCCACATGGGTTCCGGGTTGGTCACTGCACTGCCCCCCGCGATGACCAGGGGGTCATCATCCCGGCGGTCGGCCGCCCGCAAGGGAATACCGGCCAGGTCCAGCATGTTTAGGACGTTGGTGTACAGCTGTTCATAAGGCAGGCTGACGCCGATTAAGTCGAACGCGCGCAGGGGGTGTTTCGTTTCCAGGCTGTACAGGGGGATGCCCCGCCGGCGCATTTCTGCTTCCATGTCTACCCAGGGAGCAAACACACGCTCTGCCAGCATGTCTGGCTGACGGTTAATCACATCATACAGAATGGCCATGCCCAGGTTAGACATTCCCAAATCGTAAATGTCAGGGAACACAAGGGCCACCCGGATGGGCGTTCGTTCCCAGTCCTTGACGACGCTGTTCCACTCGCCTCCCACATACCGCGCGGGGCGTTCTACTTTGTGCAAAAATCGCTCCAACGCGCGCTCAATCTCATGCGGTCGCATCGTTTCCTCCTCCTCTCGTTCTACCCGGCAGAGGGCCGGGGCGGGATTTGAACCCGCTGGGGTTGGTGGTCCGATTCAGTATAACCTGATTTTCACGACCGGCCAAGCTCCTGATGGTCTCCCTGTTCCGGTCCAGGTTTGGGCGTTGTCCTCTCCAAGCCGATTCCAAAGTTTATAGGCCGTGATCAGGCAACTCTTGCACTTTTTTCCAAATAACATATACGGCCCGAGGGGCTAAATCGTTGTTAAGTCGGAGTGGATAGAGTCACCCCGGTAGCGTGCGGCTTCCTTGGGTGGGTGTTTGCGCGGGGATGGAACGGTGAACGTCGCGTCGCCGTGGTTGGAGTGAATGGCTAGATGAGGAAGGTTTCGAATATACTCCGGTGAGACGTTCGTTGTGGATGTGGGATGCGTTTTACCGGAAGGGACGGTAGGAGATCGCGGGAGGGCTACCCCGTGGAGCCTCATGTGCGCCGGCGTTTGCTCACAATAAACCGCACGTTTTACGAACGCTTCGCGGCCGCGTTTGCATCGACCCGCTTTGGCAAGCAACCTGGGTACGATCGACTGTGGCCTTATGCATCGGGTGCACAATCCGTGCTGGACTTGGGGTGTGGGAACGCTCGCCTGGCGCGTTTTTTGGCCGGACAGGGGTGGCGTGGGATCTATTGGGGCATTGATATCAGCCAACCGCTTCTGGCCCTTGCCCGGCAGATGACCCAGGCGTTGGAGGGGATGCAGGCCTGTTTTCTTGTGCTGGATCTGGCGGAGCCTGGCTGGTCCGGTGTGTTCTCTCGCTCCCGCTTTGATGTGGTCTTCGCGCTCGCGCTTTTGCACCACATCCCCAGTCACGCCTACCGGCAGGCCTTCGTCACCGAAATGGCCCGGTTGGTCCGGTCCGGTGGCTACGCCATCCTCTCCACCTGGCGCTTCCTGCACAACACGCGCATGCGCCGCAAAATCGTCCCCTGGGAAACGATAGGCCTCCGCGCGGAAGAGGTCGAGGCCGGGGATTACCTCCTGGATTGGAAAAAGGAAGGGATCGGTTACCGGTACGTCCATCACGTCACCGAGGAAGAGATGACCCGCCTGGCGACCCAGGCCGGCCTGCACGTGGTGGAGATGTTCCACGCCGACGGCCGGGAAGGGGATCTCAGTTTGTACGCGGTGCTGCGAAAAGCCGCATGAGGGAGTCCCCCTACCGCCCCAACCCCGCCTCGCGCGCCCGGATGATGGCCTCGGCCCGGTCGGCCACCTGCAGTTTGCTGAAGATGCTGGAAACGTGGTTGCGCACGGTCTTCTCGCTCAGCACCAGGCGCTCGGCAATGGCGCGGTTGGTCAGGCCCTGGGCAATGAGGGTGAGCACTTCCCGTTCCCGCTCGGTCAGTTCAGGAAAGACGACCGGGGCCGACGCACGGGGCGTGTGGGCGAAGTAACCCATAATGCGGTCGGCAATGGCCGGGCTGAAGATGGCCTCGCCGTGCGCGACGGCCCGCACCGCGCGCAGGGTTTCCTCGGCTTCCGCGCCCTTCAACAAGTAGCCGCGGGCACCGGCGCGCATGGCCGCGAAGACGCTTTCATCGTCGAACATGGTGACGACCAGCACCGCGATGTCCGGGGCCGCCGCGCGGATGCGGCGGATGGCCTCGATGCCGTTCAGTTCGGGCATGTTGAGGAAGATAGGAGCATTGCCATGAGGGCCATCCCTGTGCGTCTGCCCGAGTCGTTCACCAAGAGGTGCGGGTAAGGGCACGGGGGCTCAACTTGTCCCTTGCCTAACGCCTGTGCTATGCTAGTGTGCACAATTTGTACAGCCCCACTCGACGCACGATCCACCTGCACATTACAGAACGCATTACGTCCTGGAGGTCTCTCATGCCCGCGTCATACGCCGAACAGGCCTCCCTCACCTGTTCCGACTGCGGGCACACCTTCACTGCCGACATCTGGCTTATTGTGGACGCGAGCGAGCGTCCCGACTTGGTAGCACGCGCCCGCGAGGGCACCCTGCACCGGGTCACCTGCCCTCGGTGTGGTCATGCGTGGGATGTAGACGTCCCCCTGCTCATCTTCACCCCACCCGACTTGGGCGTGAACCGCCCGCCCGTCCTCTTCTCCCCCGCCCAACAGACCAGCGCCGAGCAGGACCAGGAACACGCGGCCGCGTTGGTCACCCGTCTGCGCGACGCGCTGGGCGAGAGGTGGCGGGATGAGTGGTTAGATCAAGCTCTGGTAATGCCACGACTGCTGCTGTTCGTGGTTCTGGCCGACGGTATTGCCTACGGCCGCCTGGGTCATCACCTGTGGGAATATATGAGCGCCGGAACGCCTGAAAATGCCCAACGCATCCTGGAACAGCATCCCGAGTTGTTATCCGACGACGCCGACGTCCTCCTGGGCCGCCTTATAGAAACCGCCCGTGCCGTAGGGACGCAGCACGCTGCGCCCGATGAGGACACCCAGCGCCTTATCCAAACCCTGGAAGAACACCGCACCCTGCTGCGCCGTTGCCGTGAGGTGGGCGTGGAACGGGCGTTCGCTGCCCTCTTCTCACCCCCGGCAGCTGACGCCGCCTCTCCTCTCCCAACAGTTGGCAGAGAAGAGGGAGCTGGGGAGCAAGGTGAGGGCCTCTCCATCCCCCCCGAATTCCAGGAGGACTTTCGCCGGGCAAAGGAGGCCGAGCAACGCTACCTGCGCACGGCCGATGTGAGCGCGTTGGACGAGGCTGTAGCTGCGTGGGAACGGATTTTGAACCACCCGGCCTTTTTCGATGTGGACGAACGGTTTCGCCTGGCCGTGTGGAACGATGCCGGCGGGGCTTACTTGCGACGTTACCAGGCCCAGGGGCAAATTTCCGACCTAAATCAGGCCCTCCGCTTGTGCCAGAAGGCCGTACAAAATGCCCCTTCGGATTTTCCCTCCTTGCCCGGCTATCTCAACAATCTGGCCACCGGCCTGCGTGTCCGCTATACCCGCACGGGCAACCTTGAAGACCTGGACAAGGCCATCCGTTACTGGCAGCGGGCCGTGGCCCTTGCCCCGGAAGACCACCCCGACCTGCCCATGTATCTCAACAACCTGGCCACTGGCCTGCACGACCGCTATGCCCGCACGAACAACCTCGAGGACCTGGAAGCGGCCATTCGTTACTACCAGCAGGCCGTGGCCCTCACCTTCGAAGGCAATCCCAACTTACCCGCAATGCTCAACAACCTCGCCAACGGCTTGAGCGACCGCTATACCCGCACCGGCAACCTCGGAGACCTGGAAACGGCCATCCGCTACTACCGGCGGGCCGTGGCCCTCACCCCCGAAGACCATCCCGACCTGCCCGCCCGGCTCAACAACCTCGCCACAGGCCTGCGCGATCGCTATGCCCGCACGGGCAATCTTGAGGACCTGGAGGCAGCCATTCGCTACTGGCAGCGGGCCGTAGATCTCACCCCCCAAGGCCACCTTGATCGGCCTTCCCGACTTAACAACCTGGCCAACAGCCTGCATGCCCGTTATGTCCGCACCGGTAACCTGGAGGACTTGGAAACAGCCATTCGCTACTGGCAGCAGGCCGTGGACTGCGTTCCCGAAGTTAACCCCGATTTACCCATGTATCTCAACAACCTGGCGAACGGTTTGCGCGACCGCTACGCCCGTACCGGCAACCTCGAAGATTTGGAAGCGGCCATCCGTTGCTACCGGCGGGCCGTGACCCTCACCCCTGAAGACCATCCCGACCTGCCCGCCCGGTTCAACAATCTGGCGGCCGGCTTGAGCGCTCGCTATGCCCGCACAGGGAACCTCGGGGACCTGGAGATGGCCATTCGCTACTCGCAGCGGGCCGTGGCCCTTGCCCCGGAAGACCACCCCGACCTGCCCATGTATCTCAACAACCTGGCCGCCGGCCTGCGTGACCGCTATGCCCACACCGGCAGCCTCCAGGACCTGGAAGTGGCCCGGGCGCAGTACCGCCGAGCCTGTGCGAGGGGATTGGTGGTCACGCCCGAAGTAGCTCTGACAGCGGCACGGAGTTGGGGGAACTGGGCCCTGGAACGCGCGGCCTGGGTAGAGGCCATAGAGGCATACGGATACGGCCAAGAGGCCATCACGAAATTGCTGGAGGAGCAAGTTGGGCGGGAGGCCAAGGCCACGTGGCTGAAGGAGGTGCAGGGCCTCCCCCAACAGGCCGCGTATGCCCACGCCAAGGCGGGCCAACTGCAGCAGGCCGTGGACATCCTGGAAAGCGGCATCGCCCGCCTGCTGCGCGAAGCCCTGGCCCAGAACCGTCGCGACCTGGAGCGTCTGCGCCACACCCATCCCCAGGTATATGAGCGTTACCAGCAGGCCCGAGGAGAGGTGGCCCGCCTGCAAACCATTGCGCCCCAGAAACGCTCCCCCGATTGGACGGAACACCTACGTCAGGCCCGTCAGGAAGTCCGGGATGCGGTAGAGGCCATTCGGTCCATTCCCGGCTTCGAGCACTTCCTGCGCCCTCTGCCCTGGGAAGACATTACCGAATTGGCCCGCAATATCCCCCTCGTCTACCTCCTCACTACCCCCGTGGGTGGTCTGGCCCTGGTGGTACACCAGGGGAACGTTACGTCCGTGTTCCTGGACGCCCTGGACGAGGAGACGGTCAACGCCTGGCTCGTGGCATTGGATGACAAGGGCAACGTCGCCGGGGGCTACCTGCCCGCCCAGATCACCGGCATTGGCCTCCGAAACGCCCTTGAAACTCTCCTCCCCCGCCTCGGCCACGCCCTCACACCCCTCTGGGACCACCTCTTACGCAATACGCACCACGCACTACACACCACGCAACACGCATCACGCACCACGCAACACGTAACACGCACCACGCACCCCACAACACCCATCACCCTCATCCCCACCGGCCGCCTGGTCCTCCTGCCCTGGCACGCCGCGCAGCACCCTACGACCGGCCGCGCATTCCTGGACGACTTTGTCGTCGCGTACGTGGTCTCCGCGCATACCCTGCACCACCTGCGCCTGCAGGAAGGGGCAGAGCCTCCCCCCACCGACGCCCGCCTTCTGGCAGTGGGCAATCCTACGGCAGACTTGCGGTACGCGGCCATGGAGGCCCACAGCTTGGCCGACCTGTGGCCGGGACAGGTCACGCTGCTCCTGGAGGATAAGGCCACCCGGGACGCGGTGTGGGGCGCGCTGGCCCGCGCGGCGGTGGCCCACTTCGCCACCCACGGCACCTTCAACCCCGAGGATCCCCTGCAGTCTGCCCTGTTCCTGGCCCGAGGCACCCGCCTCACCTTGCGCGACCTGATGGAGGCCGACCCCGAAACCCTCGCTCACCTGCGCCTGGCCGTCCTCTCCGCCTGCCAGACCGCCATTCCCGACTTCCGCAACCTGCCCGACGAGGTCATCGGCCTCCCCGTGGGGTTCCACCAGGCCGGCGTGCCGGGCGTGGTGGGCTCCCTCTGGCCCGTGGACGACGTGAGCACCGCTCTGCTCATGGTGCGCTTCTACGAGTACTGGCTGGGCCAGGGCTATGAGGTGGACGCGCCCTATCCGCCCGCGAACGCGCTGGCCGCGGCCCAGCGCTGGCTGCGCGACCTCACCTACGATGATCTGGACGCCTACCTGGAACACCACCGCCGGCTGCGCGAACGCGCGCCCGCAGGGCTGCGCATGTCTTACCAACTCATCTCGGAACTGCGCCCCCTCGCGCGGCGGGCTCAGTACTCCGGGAAGGGCAAGGAGCGGCCTTACCGAGCCCCCTACCACTGGGCCGGGTTTGTGTATTACGGCGTTCACCCCACTTAGTTATGGAGGTCCCGATGAGTGACACGCGCTTGCTCCAGGCTTTGGAACGTATCCGGGAAGACCTTCCCACCCTGTGCGGTGAACGATGGCCGCGCCTACAACAGCGCTTGGCCGAACTCCTGGACGCGTACGCCCGCGCCGCGGATGATGAGGAACGGGCGCGCATCAGCCTGGAGATTCAAGATGAGATAGAGCGGGCCTCGGCTGAGGCCGCGCTTCGGCTCTATCGGGAGATGGAACAAGTGCCCAGAACGGCCATGTTCTCCTCCGAGGACTTGGCCCGACTGCGGGGCTACTTCCCCTTGGCCGGCACCACGCCCGTGCCTCCCCTGGTCTTCGTCTGCCCTGTGAAAGGTTGTACCTACCAGGAGCGGTCTGTAGACCCAGACCATACCGGAGAATGCCCCAAACATCACGTGCCCCTGGTGCGGGCCGGGAGTCCCCACCGATGAGACCGCGTCCAAGGTTTGGGAGGTCTGAGCATGAGCGGACCCATACTGGTGTTCTGGGAGAACGTACTGAGTGGTCTGGCTCAGAAATGGAGTGACCGTCTGGTCAGCCCCGCGTTCGCCTTCTGGCTGGCAGGTGCTTATCTCTACGGTCAGCGTCTGGGCTGGCAGGAGGTCCTCAAGGGCCTCGAGGCTTTGCCTGTCCCGTTGCAGATCCTCGTTATCTTGGTCGGGTCACTTATCGTGGCGGGATCTGCGATCGCGGTGGAGAGTTTGCAAGAGAGGGTATTACGCCTGATGGAAGGCTACTGGCCATCATGGTTGCGTCTTCTTTGGCGGTGGGGCGTCGCGCGGCAAACGTACCATCGTGACTACATTAAACGGCGACTAGACGCGCTGGTTGCGCGCTGGGAACAACTTTCCCCCGAGGAAGTGCAGACCTACATCCACCTGGACGCGCAGTTCCGCGCCTATCCCCGCCGTTACCCCCTGCTGCCTACTCGTCTGGGCAACCTCCTGCGCGCCGCGGAGGAACACCCGGACGCGCGCTACGGTCTGGTCACGGGCGTCGTCTGGCCCCACCTTTGGCTCATCCTGCCCGAGCAAGCGCGCAAGGACATTGCCGAAGTGCGCGAGCGGCTCAACGCCGCGGTGCGCCTGTGCATTTGGGGTGTGCTCTTCCTCGTCTGGTTGATCTGGACCTTACCCGGTCCTTACTGGCCCCTGCCTTCGGTGTTCAACCGGGCCTGGCTTTCCACAGCCTTCACCAATGTCCTGATGGGCGGATGGCCCTTTTTCGTCGGCATGGGGCTGGTGTGGTGGGGTCACCGTCGCGCGCTGGCCGCGGCCCAGGTGTACGGCGACCTGCTGCGCGCGATCTTCGACCTGTACCGGGACAACCTGTACGAGGCCCTTAAGTGGCCTAAAGGGGAGGACGAGAGGAGAAGTGGCGATGCGCTCACTCAGTTCCTTTGGCGGGGAATAATGATTGAGGATAGTTGAAAGCCTTAAGAGTGCTTTTCTGGGAGACGGCGACGGCCACGCCAACCCTGGAAGAGATCCTTTGCCCGTGCCCGGACGTCGTCCTTCCCCCGAATACCCCTGTCACTATCACCCTGAACACCGGCTTCGAGGCGGCATCGGGCACCCTTATCCCCTATGGGAGTCCCGACGACAACTGGATCGTGGTCCAGGACCCACTGGCCAACACGAATGAACCGCGGCGGGCAGATGTGGTCTTGACGCCGGGGACCTGGTGGCCGACGCCGTTTGCGAACAGCCGGTGGATATCTATCTTGCCCAATGGGGGGTTTAACCAGCTGCTTCACCCACCAATCCAGAGCCGCTATCGCTATTGCTTCTGCTTGCCGCCTGGGGCCGAGCGCGTCCGTCTCACCGCCCGCCTGCGGGCCGACGACCACGTGCGGGCTGTGTACCTGAACGGGCAGTTGGTGGGCGGCCCGGGCGGCAGTTTCTTGGGCAATCCGTTGGTCCTTTCCATCACCGACCCGGCGCTCTTCCGCCCAGGGCGCAACTGCCTGGACGTGGTTGTGGAGGACACACGTCTTGTGGTGACAGGCTTGAATGTGGAGGGGAACGTTACATACATTTCTCCCTGAGCACTGGGGCACGTATGGAATGTGTTCTGGGCATGCTATGGGGAGGGCGGGAAAGTGCCGATAGACCTTGCCCCGCCCTCCCATCCTACCGGAACCTCGTCTTGAGGGTGGTGTTCAAGACGGGTTCAGTGTCCTTTCAGCATCCGGGCGATGTAGACGCGCCATTCGGCGACGTTGCCACACCAGAAGCCTGTGCATACCTCGAAGGGGCCTCCTTTGGAGGTAGCCACCACCGCCTGACCGATGGTGGTCTCGACGGTGTAGGCTCCCCCGCTGCTGGTGCCTCCCCCGCCGCCCATGACGTACCAGGAAATGTGGAACCCTTCGGCCGCCAGGGCGATACCTGTGAGGAGAACACCGGCGATAAGGGCTATGACGGCCAACACGGCGATGCGTCTGGTCATGGTTGTCTCCTTAATAAGTGTGTGGACAGCATTCGTTTGCTGTGGATGGACGAGGCTGTGGTCCATCGTCCATCGTCAAATCACCCTAATGTAAAGGCACTTTTGTCCCTGTATTTGAGGTTACTGGAGTCGGTGGCTCTGAACGCGCCTTTGGATTACTTGTAGACCCAGATACGGACGCGAATCTGGGCGCAAGAAATGCTTTCGTACCGCCTGACTATGATGGACTGGGACGTGAGGTTAGACCAGACAACTCCAGCGACTCCATCATCATGAATATCACTACCGTACCCGAACTGGTTGATTCCCGTCCCCCCAGTGTTGTCCTTGCAAACCAGATTTACCACGTAGTTGTCAGGGTTGCCGCCCAAGGAGTGAGTGAGTTGTTTGATCGTGTTTTCGGCAACGGATACCCAGCCGCTGTCGTAAGCGGGGCGCGGCAGGGCGGAAATGACGGCGCCGCTCTCGTCCACGTTGAAGAGGCGTTTCCCATTCTTGTCGAGGACTTCGAAGTCCGCGTCGTCGCCGCTTTTGTCCGCGTCCAGTTGGATGACCACTGCGTCGTTGGTGCGCAGAATGATGTCGCTGTCGCTGTCATTGGGCGCGGAGGCGATGACGCCGTCGTCGGCGTTGCCGCTGTTGCTGCCTAAGATGATGTCGGGCGCGCTGTTGCTGCCCGAACGCGCATAAAGCGCGGCGCCATTGCTGGCGTTGTTGAGGAAGATGCCACCATAGGCCTTGCCGTCGTTCGTTTCCCCGGCCACTCCGTACGCCCATGTGATGCTATTCCCGCTACCCCCTTTTCCGTACAGCCCATAGGCTCTGTAGACGAACCCAGAGCGTTGGGTGTAGTTGATGTACGCCTCCGCGCTGCCGGTACGCACGGTCGCGCCCGGACGTACGGTCAGCGCGTAGGGAACGGCATAGATGGGCTGTCGGGGTGAGAGGACGATGTACTGGCCTGGAACCAATCCTGGCTTCACTTCCACCTGCAACCAGCGGGTTTCCCCGGTGAACGCGCTTGCTCCGAAGTCGAGCACGACGGCGAACAACCCATTGCTGACGAGCACGTTGCTCCGTGTTACAGGAGTGCCCACTTGCGTGCCCCCATTCTGGGCCGTGTACAGCCTGAATCGGAAGTCGTATACCCCCGAGGCAGGGCGATTTCCGTTCTTCAGACGGCCTTGATAGAAAAAGCCCGTTCCCAAGGTCGCCTCGATGCTCAGGGTGGTTGCGGGTTCTTGTTCCTCTGGACCGTTACTTTGGGCAAGGGTGATGCCCACGGCAAGGGATATGACTAGGATCAACGAGAATGCGGCCACAAACACCCGTCGGTAGGAAAGCATTGGGTCACCTCCTGTTGTTATGTGTACAAAGGGTTGGACATGGTCTGTTCCGCGCGCGGGCGCGTGAACAGACGTGCACGGCGCGGGTGAAAGAGGAGAAGACCGGCCGCGCTCAGGCATGAGCCAAGGGGACAACACACCCTGGCAGGCAGGAGTTCGGACCTACAGCCACCGGCTGTAGGTCCACGTCCGGCCAGCAGAGGAAGTAGGTGAGGTGGGGAAAATTCGCACAACGCCTGTGCGTCAACGTGATGTACTATACCTTACTTTGCCGGAAACAACAAATAAACGTGCTGGAGGGGATTCTATTTTCAAATTGTGGGACCGTATAGTGGCCTATGTTAGATTCTCTTTGACGTCCTCCCATCTCAGCCATCCGGCCTTCTCGCGATCGCCCTGAGCAGCTTGTAATTCCTCATACGCTTGCTGGACGACCAGGCGGTCTTCTAGATTCTCCAGCCATTCGATCAGCGCTTCCCAATCTTCAATGTCAAGCACGGCAAAACGCTTGCCCTTGACGGTCACATATTGAACCGATTGCAATATCTCCAGGGTTTTCATCGGCAGTCCTCCCAACCTGACTGTTCCATTCCGTGCACGTCCTAACTCCACCTGGGCCATCTAGAGTATACTGCCTCCACGCCGCCCTGCAAAGCAAAGATTCCCTGTTCCTCCGCGTCCTCATCCTTTTCAAGGTGAGCCAGCATGGCCCTTAGCGGCCGCATCGCGGCCGCCATGCGGCGTAGACCTTGCGATGGGCTCCTTTCCCAGGCAGCCTCTACTCCCACGGGTTCATAATCCGCACGCCCGTTCCCTCAAAGTCCCTCGTGTTGCGTGTGACCAATGTGAAGTTCCCGTGCAGGGCGATGGCGGCTACCAGAGAATCCATCGCAGGCAACACACGTCCGGTGCGTTCCAGGCGCGCGACCAGTTCGCCCCACGTGAGCATGACGCCGACATCAACGGGGACGATGCGCCCGCTAAAGCGAAGAAGGAGGTCCTCTTCCAGCCAGCGGTTTAACCGCTCCTTGCGCGGGGAGTCGGGAAGTTTGGCGATACCGCGCCGGATTTCGCCAATGGTGATGACGCTCAGGTAAAGTTAAGCTTCCTCAACGGCATCTACCCATGCTACCACGCGGGGATTGGGGTGTCGGGCCACAAGTTCGGAGATGACACATGTGTCCAGCAGGTATCTCATAAGGTGAAATCCTCGCGCAGAGGGCTTTTGTCCCGCTCTAAGTCAAGTTCAACTTCGGCTAGAGGGGATTCACGAAAGAAGTCGGAGAGTTTCTGGCGTGACACGAGAAGGCGGCGGTATTCTTCAAAGGAAAGGACCACCGCGGTCTTCTCCCCCCGGTGGGTGATAATCTGGGGACCAGAACACCGGGCCTCTGCAATCACTTGACCAAATTTGTCCTTTGCTTCTTGGAGTTGCCATTCCCGGGCCACCCGCAACCTCCCCTTTTTCGACTCAGTCTGGACCATCTAGAGTATACTGCATCCACACCGATCTCCAAATCGATGATTCGGAATGTGCGGAGACCTTCTTTTCCTGCGGCCGCTTTGGCTCGGTGTTCGGCACGCCCCGGCCGGCCAGGCGGTCGTGGGATGCGGCGCCGGCGTTGTCCGCGGGGTGGCAGCAGGGCGTTTCTTAAGAAAAAAGCTTGACAATTACCCCCATCATGCTATGATATATATGTACTAGTTAATAC
>WFWT01000083.1 GCA_015490995.1 Anaerolineae bacterium
CCCCCACCACCCGCCGTGGATGCCGGCCATCGACCGCCCGCAGGGCATATCCATCCACCACCGACGCGGGGAAGGGGGGAACATCATCCGCGGCCACCACGTCCTCGGCCAAGATAAGCCCCAGCGCTTCTGTAAAATGCACCGCCTGTGGTGACAAAGGACGCACGTGCTCGCGTACCCGCGCGCACGCCTCTTCCACGTCAATGAAGGGAAAATCCAACAACGACACTTTAGGCATCTGCGACCTCATATTATTCCCCTCCGCCACCACACCAGCACACCAATGGTCCCCATTACCCAGCACGTCATACCCTTGTGCAGGATAGCATTTATTGTATCCGAGCTTGACGTGAGGGGCACATTTGGCAAAGGCGTGCTCCTGTCCGGCGTGGACGTGGACGAGAAGGGGCTTTCTCTGACGGCAAAGGAGCGGAGGGAATTAGAAAAGATGGATGTCCTGGCGACCTCAGAAGGCGCCGGGGTACGACCCAATACGGGCCGAACACGCCAATTGTTTGAGAATGGCAAGGGAAAGAACGGCTGCCACCGCTCCTAACATCGCGGCAACCTCAACCGACCGTCGGTAAGAAACATATACGCCATGAGCATGCCGGCTTTCTTAATCTCACATCACGCAGTTTCTGCCTTGCGGGCGTCATCGCCCCAGGAAAGGGGCACCCCCTGAGCGTTCAGGAGCAACGGCCGCTTACGAGCCCGCACGGTCTCCCCGTTCATCACACATCGAGCCACGTCTTGACGTCCAGGCACCTCGTACATCACGTCCAACAGGATACCCTCCACAATGGAACGGAGGCCGCGCGCGCCGGTCTTCTGCTTCAGGGCTTCCTCGGCGATGGCCTCCAGCGCGTCCTGGGTGAAAACCAGTTCCACGTCATCCAGGGCGAAGAGGTGCTGGTATTGCTTCACGATGGCGTTCTTGGGTTCGGTAAGGATGCGCATGAGGGCTTCCTTGTCCAGCGGATCTACGCTGACCACAACGGGTAGCCGCCCCACAAATTCGGGAATCATCCCGTACTTGATGAGGTCTTCAGGGGAGACATGCTGGAGGAGCTCGGCCGTGCTCATCTTACGGACGTCTTTGCCGTCCATCTTAGCAGCGGTAAAGCCCACCTGGCCCTTCGCGCCCAACCGTTGGGCGATGATGTCTTCCAATCCGGAAAACGCGCCGCCGCAAATGAAGAGAATGTTGGTGGTGTCAATCTGGATGAACTCCTGATGGGGGTGTTTGCGCCCTCCGGTGGGCGGCACATTGGCCACCGTGCCCTCAATAATCTTCAACAGTCCCTGTTGGACACCCTCCCCGGAGACATCCCGTGTAATGGAGGGGTTATCACCGCTCTTGCGGGCGATCTTGTCGATTTCATCGATGTACACAATACCGATTTGTGCCCGTTCGACGTCGTAATCCGCAGCCTGCAACAAGCCCACCAAGATGTTCTCCACATCCTCCCCAACGTATCCTGCCTCGGTCAGGCCTGTGGCATCGGCTATAGTGAAGGGCACGTCCAGAATGCGTGCCAGGGTCTGAGCGAGGAGGGTTTTACCCACACCGGTAGGGCCTATGAGCAGAATGTTGCTCTTTTGAAGCTCGACATCCCTGTTTCCGGTGCCGGAGGTGATGCGTTTATAGTGATTGTACACCGCCACTGCCAGCACTTTCTTGGCCCGATCCTGGCCGATAACGTACTCGTCCAGCTGTCGCACGATCTCCTTGGGGGATGGAATCCGGTCGAATTGAACCACGGGGCGCACCGTAGGCGTGTTGGTGATCCCCTCCTCGGCCAGGATCTCCACGCACAGGTCCACACACTCGTCACAAATGTAAACGCCCGGCCCTTCAATGAGACGGGCCACCTCATCCTGAGTTCGCTGACAGAAGGAACAACGCGGTGTGCTGCTCATGATACGTTATGCTTCCTTTCCATCCTTAGATGTCGCTTCTTCTTCCCCCTCGAGGGTTTCTATGTCCTCAAAGAGGGAATGACCGATCACCTCGTCCACAATGCCGTATTCTTTTGCCTGGATGGCGTTCATGTAATAGTCCCGCTCAAAATCCGCCCGAATCCGGGAAATGGGCTGCCCGGTGTGCTTGGAAAGGATGTGGAAGAGGAGATTTTCGATCCGCTCCAGTTCCCGGACCTGGATACGGACGTCCGGGGTGTATCCGTGGGCTCCCCCACCTGCCGGGTGCATGTGAATGGTAGCGTGGGGCAATGCGTAACGCTTGCCTTTGGTCCCCGCGGCCAACAACACTGTGCCCATGCTGGCCGTCCACCCTACGGCGAAGGTCGCCACCGGAGCTTGAATCATTTGTATGGTATCGTAAATGGCCAAACCGGGATACACATGTCCGCCCGGGCAGTTGATGTAAAGGTGGATGTCCCGTTCTGGATCTTCCCGGTTCAGGTAAAGCAACTGGGCAACAATGAGATTGGCCACCTGGTCGTTAATGGGCATTCCCAGGAAGATGATACGCTCCTTCAGGAGGAGCGAATAAATATCATACGCTCGCTCCCCCCGTCCAGTCTGCTCAATAACCATTGGGATGAGGGCTTCCGGCTCCATCATGCCTCTTTCGCCTCCTTGATTTCCTGAACCTCCGTGGTTGGTGCGGCGGTGAGTTCAGCCGTCATGTCGGTCATCTCCTCATCCGTGGCGGGTGAGGAGGGTTCTGCTCCTTCTGAGGCCTCTTCTGTCTCCTCATCTGTCCCCGCTGCTTCCTCCGAGGTAGCTTGCTGCCACTCACCCCGGGCAATGGCTATCAGCACATCCTCAGCACGACGTCTCAAGGCTTCCTGCACAAGGTCCTCCTGGAAGGAGGTATCTTTCATTAACCGGGCAAATTGGTCCTGGCTCAGGTTGTAACGCCAGATGTACCCGGCCGCGGCGTCAACGAGATCGTTTTCCCTCGGCGCGAGCTGTTGCTGCTCAATGATTTCAGACAGCACGAACGTGCGCCACAGGTTCTCCGCGTAACTTTCCCGAGCCTCCTGCCGGAGCTCCTCCTCCGTCTTTTCCGCGGCCCGCAAAAACTCCTCATACGATAACCCCATGCGCTGGGCATAGCGCTTTAGGTCCTCAACGTACTCATCCACCAGGCGGTCAAGCACCAGGGGAGGATACTCCACCGTCACACCACGCTCTCGCAGCACTTGAAACACCTTGTCCAAGTACTCCTTGCGATAACGCTCCCGGTATCCCTGTTCCAACCTTTCCCGGATGATCTGGCGAAACTCCTCCGGGTCGCTGGCTTCAGGTTCCAGTTCTTTCACCAGTTCAGGGGTTAATTCCGGCACACGACGCCGCTTGACTTCACGGATTTTGACGGTGACCTCTGCCTCTTCACCGTGGGCGCGCCAGGGATGGCTTTCCGGCACCGGCAGGGTGAGGGTCTTCTCCTCCCCCGGCCGCATGCCCGGTAACTCTTCAACCAAACCGGGCAAGTAGTATTCTAGCCCTTCTTCAAGCTCCGCACTAAGGGCCTGATCCGATTCCACCTCTTCCGACCCCACTTTGATGGTTACTATCGCCTCTACCCGATCCCCGAACTGAACAGCATCTTCCACCGTCTCCCATGTGCCGCGATGCGCAAGAATTTCCGATCGGATGAACCGTTCCACCTCCTCATCGGTTACTTCTGGCTCCTCATAAGGTACCCGTACTTCCAGGTAATTGTCCAGGTCCACCACAGGGGCAAGGGGCACCTCGACCTCAAAGAACAGGGGGTCCAGTTCGATCCGGAGGAGTTCCACCGGATATGCGGGGGAAATGTCCACCTGTTCCAGCGCCTCACGCAACAGCTCGTCAAAATGCCGCTCCAAGAACTCCCGGATCAACGTGATCCGCCCGACACGGCGCTCCACCAGTTCATAAGGCGCCCGACCCGGCCGAAATCCAGGTATCTGTATCTGACGCGAGATAGCGCGCGCTACTTGGCGCAGGCCCTTTTGCAGCGCCTCCTCGGTTACTTGAACCTTCAGGACACGTGTCCGGGGCTTATCGGTGGGCAACTCCTCGACGTGTATGCGAGCGCTCACCAGTCCCTCCTTGTGCTTGTGTTATCGTGCGTCTTACCCATTATACCGAAGCCCTTTCCCGCGCCAAAGCAGTCTGTCATCGTCGCGCGAAGGGACGGCGCTTGGCCTTCGCCTCCTGGACCAGGGCTTGAAATGCCGCCTGCGCGGCCTCACTGATGGGGTAGTACTGACCTGTCGCACTGGTGTCGATCCCATAATCCTCCAGAACTCGGGAAACCACCGCGGCCAGTTTGTCCGCATCCACCTCGTATTTCTGGACGGCGGGCACAATAAAACCGTTTTCGTCAATGATGTACAGCTCCGCGTGCCCTTGCCATACTTCCACAAACCAGGAATCATCCACCACAGGCGCGTATTCTACCTCCGCCTCCTCCTCGCTCAGGTGACGGACGTTCATTATGCGCCCACCCAGCTCCTTCTCCAGGGCGTCCAGGTCCTGTAGCCTTTCAACGGCCACTCGCGCCTTTTGCCACATCATACCTCCTGACGATTCCCCGTAGCTCCCGGCTGCCCCCTCCTCGAGCCATCAACGGCCACGGCGGCAACGTCACTCCTCCCCTTAACACCGAGCACACGACAACGGTCCCCGTTCACTTGTGCATCCTGGGCGATTATACCCGTCCCCTCTACAGGCCCCAAATACTATGTCCGACCACGGTTCCGGTACAAGACCCGGGGGCTACCACGACGGCGCATCGTGCCGGTCCGAGGACAGCGTTGACAGGAGGGACAATTAGGGGGTATATATGGGACATACACGTGAGGTTCACACACGAGGAGAAGACTATGGCCCAGACAGTCCGCACCCCCATCGAACTGTCGACGTGGGAGGGCGAAGTTCCGGAACTTACCCAGGAGCTGCGCCGAAAGTGGGAAATCCTACAACGCAGCATCCGGGATTGGAGGCGGGTGATTGTCGCGTACTCCGGCGGAGTGGACAGCTCCCTGGTGCTAAAGGTGGCTTACGACGTCCTGGGGGAGGACGTGCTGGGTGTTATCGCGGACTCTCCCTCCCTGCCCCGGGAGGAACTACAAGCTGCGCTGGAGGTTGCCCGCCACATAGGTGCTCGGGTCCGTATCATTGAAACAGAAGAGCTCGACAATCCGGCCTATGCCGCGAACCCGACCAATCGGTGCTACTTTTGTAAAGCGACCCTCCACGACGCTCTGTGGGCAATCGCCCGCGCCGAAGGGTATCGGTACATCCTGGACGGCACCAACGCGGACGATGTCGGGGATTACCGTCCGGGCCAGCAGGCTGCGCGGGAGCGAGGGGTGCGCAGTCCGTTGCTAGAAGCCGGTCTAACCAAAGCCGACGTGCGCGCGTTGGCACGATACCTTGGCCTGCCTAACTGGAACAAGCCGGCCATGGCGTGTTTGAGCTCACGGGTGCCGTACGGCACACCTATTACTCGTCAGGTACTACGTCAGATAGAGACGGCAGAAGCTGCCCTGCACCGCCTGGGGTTCACCCAGTGTCGGGTGCGCCACCACGGGACAGTAGCCCGCATCGAGGTGCCGTTGGCCGACTTCCCCCGCCTGCTGGCGGTGCGGGAAAGGGTGATTCAGGCGGTGCGTGCGGCCGGTTACACGTACGTCACCCTGGATTTGGCCGGGTTCCGCAGTGGGAGCGGCAACGAAGTGCTCGCAGGAGCTCTCCATGACCGATGAGAAACCCGTTGACTTGAGGGCCCTCCTGGAAGCCGTGCGCGACGGCCGCCTGGACGTGGAGCAGGCGTGGCAACATTTGCGCGCTTGGCCTGTTGAACAACTCCACGACATGGCCCGGCTGGATCACCACCGCGAGGTACGGCAAGGATTCCCCGAGGTAGTCTACGGGGAGGGGAAAACCCCAGATCAGGTCCTCCACATCCTGCGCCGTCTGGTCGCTCAGGCGGGCGCGGCCTTGGCCACGCGCGTGTCCGAAAGCACGGCACAGGCCGTGCGCGCGCACTTTCCGGAAGCCATCTATGATCCCACTTCCCGAGTGTTACGCGTGGGACGCTGGACATCGCCGGTGCCCCCCTGGGTCGTGGGAGTGCTCTGTGCTGGCACGTCCGACCTCCCCGTTGCGGAAGAAGCAGCACAAGTGCTCTCGTTCCTGGGGCATCGCCCAGAACGCATCTACGACGTAGGCGTAGCAGGGCTACACCGCCTGCTGGACGCCCGCCCTCTCTTCGACACTGCGGACGCGCTAATTGTTGTCGCCGGAATGGAAGGCGCGCTTCCCTCGGTAGTGGGAGGGTTGACCCATCTCCCCGTTGTGGCCGTGCCGACCAGTGTGGGCTACGGCGCGCACCTGGGAGGACTCGCGCCCCTTCTGACCATGCTGAACTCATGTGCGGCCGGTGTCGTGGTAGTGAACGTGGACAACGGCTTTGGGGCCGCGCTGGCCGTCCATCGCATGGCCCTGCGTCACTGGCACAAAAGGAGCGACCCATCATGAAATGGCTTTACCTGGACATCTTCGCAGGCATCAGCGGGGACATGTTTCTCGGTGTGCTGGTAGACCTGGGCCTGCCCCTCAGCGTGCTGGAAGACACTATAGCGGGGTTGGGGCTCCAAGGGGAGGTCCACATCACGACACAACGAGTCCACAAAAACGGCATTGCCGCGACTAAGGTAACGGTCACCGTCCACGGCGAGCCGGACACACCTCAGGGGCACAACCATGTGGCTTCTCCCCATGCCTCCCACCCACACGGTCACACCTCCTTAGAAACCATCCTCCACCGTATCGCCCAAGCCCGTCTGCCCGAAACAGTGCGCCTGCGGGCATCCCAAGTGTTCCGTCGTCTGGCCGAAGCTGAAGCCAGGGTGCACGGTGTGTCGGTGGACACCGTACACTTTCACGAGGTCGGTGCCCTTGATGCAGTGGTGGACGTTGTGGGGACCGTCGCCGGCCTCCACGCCCTGGGCATCCACCGGATCATGGCTTCGCCGATACCGGTAGCCCATGGATTCGTAAACACGGCCCATGGCTCACTGCCGGTGCCTGCGCCGGCGACCATGGCCTTGCTAGAAGGCGTGCCCATTCGCGGCCAGGATCTGGCCGCGGAGACGGTCACCCCCACCGGCGCCGCGCTGGTCACCACGCTGACCGACACGTACGGTCCCCCCCCGCCTATGCGGGTGGAACGCGTAGGATATGGCGCGGGAACCATGGACCTGCCCATACCCAACGTGCTCCGGGCGTGGATAGGCACACCCCAACCCGATGACGGGGAAACCATGGACGTGCACACCCTTAACGTCCTGGAAACCAACATCGATGACATGCCCGGGGAGTGGTTCGGCTCCCTGTTTGGCCGTTTGCTGGATGCAGGGGCCCTGGACGTGTGGCTCACACCGGTTCAGATGAAAAAGGGACGTCCCGGCGTCGTCGTCACCGTCCTGACCCCACCGGAAAAGGCCCCTCACGTGCGCGCCCTTCTCTTGCGGGAAACCACCACCCTCGGCGTCCGGGAAACGCTGGTGACCCGCTGGTGCGTGCCCCGGGAGAAGCATACCGTGGAGACCCGCTGGGGCCCCGTACCGGTGAAAATCGCTCACGTGCCCGACGCCCCACCACGTGTCAAACCGGAATACGACGTCTGCTCTCGCCTGGCGCAAGAACACAACGTTCCGGTGTGGCAGGTGATTCAGGACGCCCTACGAGCGGCCCAGGAAGCCATTGCCTCCCGTAAATTATCTCCCCCATAACACGGGCAGCGCCCTTCACCCTGCTTCAGGGCGGTCGGGGCCAGTTCGGTATCAAATAGTTGATCTTCTCAGGCGGAGGGGGAGGTGCAAGGAGATACACATCCACCCACTGGTTCCACAACACAAGGTCCCAGTCGTTGTACCCCAGATCGATGCGCCGTCCCAAAATGCGGCTGCCCGTGTCCGCCGCGAATCCCTTACCATAGCCGGGCACATACACGTATGTCCCCAGGGGGATAACCCGAGGATCCACCGCCACAATGCCGCGGCGCATGGGAATGCCCAGCCGTGTAATACCGTACCACGGACGGGAGGGATCAACACCTGCCGTGGACGCACTGTAAGAGGTGGCCAACATGCGAATGCGACGCCAGTACACGATAGGCCCGTCAGGTGTGTCTAAGGTGCGGGTAACGATCTTGCGCCCGTAGGCGATGACCCGCGTAATGGGTTCCTGGGCCATCCACCCGTCTTCAAGCACCCGACTGGTTTCCACGCCGTCTTCCACCCGCACCCGGTAGCGACGACGGTATATGCCAGGACGTCCTTCCGTGATCACCTGTCGGGTGTCAATCTCCAGGGTATCATCGGGCATATACACGGTCTCAAAAGGCACCCGTTCATCCTCAACCTCAATGTACTCCTGCACCCGGGAGACCCGAATTCGCAACCCATCGCGGAGACGTGTTCGCAACGGAGGAGTAACCCGATCCCAACCGGCCAAGTAAATACCCTGCTCGGCCAACACATCCGCGACAATCTGGGCGCGCGTGCGCGTTTGGATAACCTGGCCGTCTGCCTGGATGACCACAGGGGTAGAACGAACAATGGTCACCTGCATGTACGCACTGACCGGTTCTCCCAAGCCGGGACGAACAATGTCACCCAGGTAAAGGGGCACTCCCGCCCGGTGAAGGGCCTGCCCCACCGTAGAAGCGGTGGTCCAGACCACATACTGCATCCCATCGTCGTTCACGTACAAGGGAACGCTGCGACGCACCTGCACGGTCACCACCCGGGCACGGCGCACCCAGGGCGCGGTAGGATCCGGTTGCTCCCAGTCGGGAGGAGGCAACGGCGTCTCCGGAGTGACCGGCTTTCCCAACAGCCACACTTCATCCCCCGGGCCCAAAGCAAGACCTGCTTCGTCTAAAATCTCCTTTACCGTCTCGGCCTGGGTGAAGAGGAGGGTCTGCCGTTCGCCCACCAGCAGGACAACAGGTCGGGCATATCGGATCCGAATGGTCATACCCGGTTGAAGTAGTGTGTCCCGAGAGGGAGAAATGTGGTCCTCAGGTCGCAGCGCGAGGTCCAGTTGGGCCAGGACCTCCCCCACACGTTGGCCGGTTGTCCGTACCGGGAAGCGATCATCATCGACCTGCACGTATACCGTAACGGACCGGGGCCACAACAGCACCCCAATGAAGACCGTCAACCCGACGGCAACGGCCAGCAGCATTCCAAGCGCGATGGATGGCCGTGGGGAACGGATAACCTCAGTGCTCATGGGTGTCCGAGCGCACAATGGTGCACCCATAGGGTGGGGTAACCGCAGGATCCGGCTGCCGACCGGCCTTGACCGCGGCCAATGCCTCGTCAAGGTACACCCGCGTAGGTACTTTACGCCGGAAGGAACGATCGTCTACCGCGCCCGCATAAACCAGACGGCCTTCCGGATTTAAAAGAAAGACATGCGGGGTCGTCTGAGCGGCCAGGAGATCGGCCAACCGATGCCCTTCATCCCGCAAGATGGGATAGGGCGTTTGGCGTTCGGCCACAGCCGCCTGAATACGGGCCACATCGTAATTGGCGTTGCTGTCCACGCCAAAGACCAGGATACCCTCTGCCTGCCACGTGGAATAACGGGGAATGAAGTAATGTTCATCGTACTCCCGGGAGACGGGACACTCGGCAGACCAGAAGACAAGCACAACAATGTGACCACGCCATTGGGCCACACAGTGCTCTTGGCCGTGGATGTCCGGCAAACAGATTTCCCCGGGCACCACATCCCCCACCGTTAGGGACATCACCGTCTCCACCATTCCACGACCTCCTCCAGGGTACAGGTTCTACGGGCCTAGCGTGCTGTGGTGCATATCACTGCCGCGGCTTTTGGGCCACGATGCTGCTAACGGCCTTCCTGCCCACTGTACTCGGGTGATCGCTGCCGATTTCGCGATAGGCCCAGATATGCCAATCCTGCAACCACGCTCGCATCCCTCCTGGTGGCACGAGGTACGCTTCGTTCACGTCCGAGCGGGTATAACGCCACCAAACGTTGAAGGTTTCGTAAATGATGAACCCTCCAGGCCGCACGGCCTCCCGCAGTGCGGGAAGAAGGGAGGGTTCCCAGTAGGAAAAGCCGATGATCAGGTCGTAGCGCGCCTTTGGAAGGGCAAAACGGGTCAGGTCGGCCACCACAAAGGCAATTCTGTCGGCCACGCCAGCACGTCGTGCTCGTCGGCGCGCCTGCCGTAATGCCACCCCACTGATGTCCACCGCGTGTACCCGGAAACCGTGTCTGGCCAACCAAATGCTATCCCGTCCCATGCCGCAGGCGATATCCAGGGCCAAACCAGGGCGCACGCGCCAGAGGTGGTGGACCAACCAGGCATGCGGGCTCTCCTTGCGCGGCCCCTCACCTCGGGCATAACGGGCATCCCACCGGGTACGCGGATCATCGTCCGGCGGTCGCCCGATAATGTGTACTTTATCATCCACCTTACGCGTCACCGGTGTCTCCTTCATGGGAATGCTCACGGTCCGAAGAAGGTGTGAACGTGTTTGGCCCCGCCGCCGGACCATCCCGATAGGCCAATTCTCGCACTTTACGCCACACGGCGTCAAACATTGCCGGTGTTAACCGGCCCGTCTGGGTGTTTTGACGGCTGGGATGATAAGAAGCCACCAGCCAGGGAAGGCCTTTCCCCAGAGAATACACGGCCCCGTGCGCGAACGTCAATCGTGGGATCGCATATCCCCGTTGCCGATAAGCGCGCAATGTCCAATCAAACGCGATCCGCCCCAGGGTCACCACCACCCGCACGTTGGGTAACAGGTCCAGCTCGCGGAGAAGGTAGGGCAGACATTGCCGAAGTTCCTCTGTGGTAGGCTTGTTCTGTGGCGGCACACACCGACAGACGGCCGTGATAAACATGTCCTTGAGTCGCAAGCCGTCCTCCCGGTGATATGCTTGAGGCTGATTGGCGAACCCTGCCCGGTAAAGCGCGGCGTAAAGGAACTCCCCAGAACCATCCCCGGTAAACATGCGGCCGGTGCGGTTAGCGCCGTGCGCGCCCGGAGCCAATCCAACCACCAGGACGCGCGCGTCCGGATCGCCGAAACCGGGTACCGGCTTTCCCCAATAATCCCAATCCTGGTAGGCCCGCCGCTTCACACGGGCGACCTCTTCCCGCCATGCTACCAATCGCGGGCACTTACGGCAGGCTACGATGGCTGCGTTCAAGGCCGTCCACGCTGCTTGCCGTTCCTGTTCCTCAGCCATGGGTGCATTCCCGTCCACACCGGACCTTGACGATGTACTGCCTCTAGAACCGAGGCTAAGAGACTATCGGGGTAACACCACCCCACACGCCGAAGAGATGTCGGGAATCACAAGGTCCCAACAGGTGAATCGCATCGCCTACAGCCGTGAAGTATACGCGCGGGAAGGCAAAGACAGAAAGCAAGCAGGGCCAGCGGTGTTGGTCCACGAACGCGGATAGGTGAGTATCTACGAGATCAAGGTGGCCCGAGGTTTGCCCGGCGAACATATGTGCAATATCATTCGAAGCGAACCGCCATCGTGACCGATACCCTTACTCAATAACACCTCGCCGGTGTACCGGACACCCGTTAAAGGAGCGACAGGGCATGGGAACACAGCAACCGATTGGGGAAATCGTGGAGACGACCAGCCTGTACCTTGTCGCTCAGCGGCTGGACCCAAACACAGAGGCCACACCTCGGCCGGTGCAACCTCCTAACCTTGGCAGCCTTGTCTGGGTCCATGTTCCGGACGGGGGGCGTGTGTTCGCCGTTGTTTCATACGGTACCACCACCGGAGTGGACAGCCAGCGTCGGGCTGTGGTGCGTAGCCACGGCGAAGTGCTGGACGACCGGGTTTACCGGGAACATCCCCAACTGCATCGGGTGTTGCGCACCATATTTCACGCCGTGCTGGTCGGTTACGAAACACCGCAGGGCACACTTCATCGGCACCTGCCCCCTCAACCACCTCCGCTGCACTACGCGGTGTATCCTGCTACGCCCGAAGAAACACAGCGCTTTAGCCAGGACATGCGCTACTTTCGTCTCCTCCTTGCCGTCACATCACCGGTGCCGGGGGAGCAGGTGACGGCTGCTCATGTGCGGGAGATAGCGCGTCTCCACCCGGGAAATGAGGAATGGGTGGAAAGGGCTGCACGACACATTGCTCGTCTACTCAAACGCGATTATGAACGCCTGCAAGCAGCCCTGGAGGCCCTCGCGCCGTAAGTCCACTGCGCAGGCTCACGAAAAGGAGAAGGGGTTATGGGACGACGGCTGGGTGTAGTGACCGACGGAGCCTTCAACGCTGCCCTCTCGGTGCGCCTGGACCCGGATGTCAACGTGGAGGACGTGCGCATTGGCGATTTTGTGGTCATTGAAGGGCGAGACAACGTGTTCTTCAGCATAGTAGCGGACTTGCAGCTCAAGGTTACCGACCCCGGCTTGAGCGCAGACCCGCCCCGGGAGGCAAACGAGCTGCTCACACGCGCGCTGCGGGGCACCGGTACCTACGCGGTGGTCCAAGTTAAACCTATGTTAATGGTCCCCCGACCGAAGGATGACTTCGTGGATCCTTTCATTCGTCCCCAGCCCGTCACCACTATCCCCGGCCACTTTGCCCTGCTTCGCCAGGCCACCGAACAGGATTATGCCCTAGTGTTCGGCCAGGACACTCATAAAGGTCCCCTTTTCAGTATTGGCAAACCCCTGACCGCGGACATCCCGGTGGCCATTGACCTGCGACGTTTTATCGAACGCTCCAACGGCATCTTCGGCCAATCCGGAACGGGCAAATCCTTCCTCGCCCGCCTGTTGCTGGCCGGTATCATCCACCGTAATGTGGGGGTGAACCTTATCTTCGACATGCACGACGAGTACGCCTTCGGCAAGGAGTCAGAGGAAGGCGTTTGGGTCAAAGGGTTGAAGCAACTCTTCCCCACCCGCGTGCAAATCTGGTCCCTGGACCCGAACAAACGAGAGGCGGATCGGCACGTCCAGGTAGGCCTGGACCAGATCGAGCCCGAAGATGTGTTGCTCATGGCCGAGGAACTCTCACTCACCGCCAAGGCAGAGGATACCATCGGTCTGCTGGTAGACCACTACCGGGAGCAATGGCTGCGGGAGTTACTGGCGATGGACAATGAGGCCATCGTCCAGTTCTGTGAACAGAGTGGGGCGCACCCCGAGTCCGTACGCGCGCTGCGCCGGTCCCTCATGCACATCCGACGACGCCCTTACATCGTCCCTCAAGCCGATGCCCGCGCGGTGGAAGAGATGGTGGCCCTCCTGAACCAGGGGAGGCACATCATTCTGCATTTCCCCTCCGACGCGACAACCATTGACCACATGCTGGTGGCGAACATCATTACCCGCCGCGTTCGCGAAGTGTATCAGCGACAGGTGGAAAAATACCAGGAAACACGCAACCCAGCGTACCGCCCCAGGCCACTGATGATCACCATCGAAGAAGCCCACAAGTTCCTGAACCCCACAGTGGCCCGACAGACTATCTTCGGTACCATCGCCCGTGAAATGCGCAAGTACTACGTCACCCTGCTGGTCATTGACCAGCGCCCCAGCGGCATCGACCGGGAGATACTCTCCCAGTTGGGCACCCGGGTAACCGGAAAGTTGACCGAACAGGCAGATATTGAAGCGGTGCTTACAGGCGTGGCCAACCGGACGGCGGTACGGGGCGCGCTGGAAAGCCTGGAGACAAAGAAGCAGGTGCTTGTCATGGGTCACGCCGTGCCCATGCCTCTTCTCCTGCGCACCCGCGAATACGACGAAGCGTTCTACCGGGACATGCAGCGCGACGTTGGTGAACACGAGGTCCCCCAGGCCACTCCGGAGACAGCGTATGTCGACATCTTTGGCGAGCCAGAGGAGGAATAACACCGGGGAGCACCAATCGTCCAGTTCATCCACTTACCGGCGGGCTACAAGGAAGGGAAGCCGGAAAGCCCTCTCACCCCGCACCCTTTGCCATGCCTGATACACAGGCCACCAACGCGGACCATTGCTCCTGCACTCTATTCTCAACCCTACCTGCTGTGCCACCTCGATCACGTCCTCCCACCCGAGCTGACGCCCTCCGACCCACGTTCCTCGGCGAGACACCGATCGACCTTGAACTACGGGGGTATCCATAATCACCAACAGCCCCTCCGGACGCAACACCGTCGCTCCCGCGTGTAAGGTCCGCTGAAGGTCAGCTGCGTAGTGAAGAGAGGCGTTGTAGACCAGAAGGTCCACCTGTCCTGCTTGGAAAGGGGGATATTCCATACCCCCCTGCACCAGGACAACATTGACCTTGGCAGCGGTGCACACGCGCCGTGCTGCCCCTAACCCGAAAAACGGATCCACACTGATGTCCAACGCGACGACCTCACAGCCCCACGTAGCCAACCAACGGGCCAACCACCCCATCCCCGCGCCCATGTCTACTACTCGTGGCCGAAGGGGTAATCGACCGGTGGACCGTTCCTGATGAATGAGCTTCCGGAGCAGGCCAAAGCTATGACGTCGCACGTGCCAGTACACTCTGCCCATCTCGGGCAAGGGCTTAAAGGGCAACGCGCATAACGCGTCCACAGTCGGGGGGCGCCATCCCTGTTGTAGACGCCGTTCCCGGTATTCCCGGGCTAACCGCTCTGCCCGTGCCTCTTCACCCGGAACCAGCAGACGGATCACCCCATCCTGCACGCGAAACGTCAGGTCATCGCGCGAGCAGCGCAAACCCACCACCTCAGTGCCATCATGGCCCGCCACAGTGGTCAAAGCTCCCCGACAGACCGGACAGCCCAGCCACACCGGCACGTAGCCCATCCCCATGCATGCCCCTTCCACCCTGCGCCCTCCGAAGCTCACCGTCCATGAGGAACATACGCCAGCTCTATCCACTCCCGATGACATGACATCCCTGCTGGAGACGTTCCGCTCCGGAGGAGACCGCCCTTCGACGGAGAAGAAGGCAAACAGCACCGCGCTGTTAAACCTACACGAACGCACATGACCCCCCTTACCGGGGGGTCATGTGCGTGGATAATTGTGGCAACTCCTATGTCGGCCTGCAAGGCGTGAGGACAACGTTACCGGTTATCGTCCCAAATCCCCAGGCTAATGTACTTCGTACCTGCATCCGGCAACACGGTGACCACCACACCTTCGGAAAGCCGCTCGGCTACCCGCAGGGCAGCCACCACGTTGGCACCGGCGGACAGCCCCACGAACCACCCCTCCTCTCGGGCTAAGCGACGGGCCATTTCCCACGCCTCCTGCGCCTCCACCTCCATGATTTCATCGGCCAGCTCGGGATCCCATATGCCGGGCACAATGGAGGTGGGCAGGTGTTTTAGCCCTTCGATAACCTGGAGTTCATCCGCGGGCTGCACACCGATCAAACGGACAGTGGGTTTGACCTCACGCAGAAATCGGCCGGCTCCCACAAAGGTGCCCGTCGTACCCAACCCGGCCACAAAATGCGTGACCATTCCTTGCGTCTGGGCCCAGATTTCGGGGCCGGTCGTTTCATAGTGTGCCCGCCAGTTAGCAGGGTTGTTGTACTGATCCGCGTAAAAGTATCGCTCCGGTTCCCGGGCCACGATCTCCCGCACCATACGGATAGCACCGTCCGACCCTTCCAGGGGGTCCGACTCGATGATGGTAGCACCGTAGGCCCGAGCCAGCTGCTTGCGTTCCTCGGTAACGTTGGCGGGCATCACCAGGGTGACGCGGTACCCCTTTGCCGCGCCGATAAGAGCATATCCGATGCCGGTATTGCCCGACGTCGCGTCAATGATGATCTTCTCCGGGGTGAGCACGCCCTGTCGCTCGGCCTCTTCAATGATGTAGAGGGCCGGCCGATCCTTAATAGAGCCTCCGGGATTAAACCACTCCGCCTTGGCGTACACTTGGACGCGCGGGTTGGCAGGTGCCAACCGGCGCAGACGGAGCAAGGGTGTATTGCCCACCTGGGCCAAGATGTGATCCGCCGGGTACGCCTCCTCTCGCGCGAGGGTGCGCACCCGCGGGTGATTTTCGGTTCGCCGGGTTTGCATTAGGGTTGCAATCATCACGGCCTCCTTGCCGACACCGTTCACGCGCTGGCCAGGGCTTCCGTTCGCGGCCGAGGTGCCGGTACTCCGCAGAACTGCTCGTAATCGATCAACTCCCGGATGGTGGGGTTGTCACCACATACCGGGCACTCCGGATTACGCGCCACCTTCAACACACGGAATTCCTGGCTCAACGCGTCGTACATTAACAACCGCCCGACCAAAGGTTCGCCCACTCCCAGGATCAGCTTAATGGCCTCCACCGCTTGCAGCGTGCCAATCACGCCGGGGAGCACACCCAGCACACCGGCCTCCGCGCAGGAGGGCACTTCACCGGGCGGGGGCGGATCAGGATAGAGGCAGCGATAGCACGGCCCTCCTTCAATGCCCAGCTCTGGCACGGCCGGTCGGTACACGGTTACCTGCCCCTCAAACATGAAAATGCTGGCATCCACCAGGGGCTTGCGCAGAAGCACACACGCATCGTTGACCAGATAACGGGTAGGGAAGTTATCAGTGCCGTTAATGACCACATCGTACTCCCGGAGAATGTCCAGCGCGTTGTCAGAGAAGAGCGGTTCGTCATACGTGATGACATTCACGTCGGGGTTCATGGCCCGCAAACGCTCTGCTGCCACCTCTACCTTAGGCCGACCGATATCTTCCGTAGTGTACAGCACCTGGCGGTGCAGGTTACTCAGGTCTACCCGGTCGTGGTCGATCAAGCCGATGGTACCCACGCCCGCGGCTGCCAAATACAGGGCAACAGGGCTTCCCAGCCCACCAGCACCTACAATGAGTACCCGAGCATCCAACAACTTCGCTTGACCTTCCTCTCCCACATCGGGCAGGATCACCTGACGGCTATACCGCTCTCGCTGCTCCGGCGTAAAAATGCGGGGCTTCTGGGTAGGCAGCCCGGCCCCCTCCCACGCGCTGTATCCACCGGCCAAGGAATACACGTTGGGATAGCCCATATCCTGCAAGGCCTTGGCTGCCAACGCGGAACGCACCCCGCCCGCGCAGTAAATGACGACGGGCTGGTCAGGCCGTCGCACCAGATCGTCGATCCAGAGCTCCAGGAATCCTCGCGGCACCACCTTCGCGCCCGGAATCTGGCCCTTCTCCACTTCGTGGGGTTCACGAATGTCGATGACCACCACGTCCTTCCGTTGCTTCAGCAGAGAAGCCAGATCCTGGACGGAGATTTCCTTAATCTGAGAGAGGACCCGGGCCATTAACTGTTCCCGGGTTAAGGGACGCGGGGCACGTTGTCCGTTGCCGCGCCCATCCTGGCCGCCAGCCATGGCCGGCACGATGGAAATGCTCGCGTCTTCGGAAACACGCGTGTCCAGCCCTTGCAGAGTGCGGATCTCACTGTCTCCGACAAATACATTGATAAATCGCTTAACGTTTCCATTATCATCAAACAAGCGTTCCGCAATGCCGGGGTACTGGGCATCCAGGTTGCGCAACACCTCTCCCACCGTCTCACCCGGCACCTCGACCTTGCTTTGACCGCCTGTTAACCGTCGTAAGGGTGTCGGAATATACACCGTAGCCATCGGTCTTCCCTCCTTGCCTTCTCTATCAGTTCACCCTTGAGGTGCAAACTGCCCCACACACATCACCCGCTCATGGGGGAAGCGATCAAAAAAGGCTCACTTCCCCGGCCGGGGCAGTGAGCCTCACGTGTTCTGCCATACCTATGGACAATACGCCAATATGGCTATCTGGCAAATTTCCCCTAACTTAACTTGTGCAGCACACGGGGACACGCGGCCTCACCGCTCCGGCCTCCGTTGCGGGTGCAACCGGCGCCAACGCCGATTACACCCGCCCCGTACAGGAGCAGGTGAGCGTACACAGTATGTGATACCCCGCCGTCACCACGTGTGCATACCTCATAGCACTTGCAGTCTACTCAAACCTGCGTTCCGATGTCAAATTTAGCACGGTCCAGGATCATCGGTGATACCACCGGCACGGTTAGGGGATGATCTCCAGGAGTACTTCCTGTACATCCACCTGTTGCCACCACAGGGTATGGCCTTCGCGCCAGCAGAGCTCGTACCGGGCTTTGCCCTGTCCTAGCACAGTGTGCTGAGCCCACAGGCCATCCCGGCCGCCCACGGGGGGCAGGTGTGCGGGCACTTCAGAGACTTCCTGCGCCGGTCCCTGCACCAGGTGCCATCCCCGCAGTTCCGGATACTCCCAGTCCTGTAAGGAACAAATAATATACACGCTGTCCGGATAGTACGCCTGTCGGGCGTCGGTCGCCGAAGGATAAGGAGGGGATTCCGGGTGAGAATGGTAAATGGCCACTAAGACCTCACCGCGCTCTTCAAACTCTATCTGTTTTAGCAAGGTTTGTGGGTCCACCGCGTAGTTCACGGTGCGGTCCTCGGCCACGTTTCGGGCCCGGTACAGGGCGTGGGCATATCCTATTCCGTCCTCTACATGGCCCGCAATAAGCCCGCATATTTCCTCAGGATATCCTTCACGGGCATGAGCGACGATTTCTTCATAAATACGATGGGGCAATCTCAGCCGCTCCATGGCCATTCCCCCTGTGTGGTGGGATAACCTTTGAGAGTGTGGACACGCCATTCCGGCCACACCGGTCGCGTCTCACGGCAGAGCCGCCGCTTCGGCCAGAAAAGGATTCGTGTGTCGCTCCGTGCCGACCGTGGTGAAGGGACCATGACCGGGCAGCAGTTGCATGTCGTCGGGCAGGGGCAGGATCACCTCCTGGATGCTGCGGAGCAAGGTCGCGTAATCTCCGCCCGGCAGGTCTGTACGCCCCACCGAGCCGGCGAACACCAAGTCGCCCACCCAGGCTTGACGCCCCTCACGATGGATGAGGGTCACCGACCCGGGCGAATGTCCTGGGGTGTGGGCGATCTCCAATGTCACCTGCCCAAAACGAAACGGTTTTGCCGGGTCCAGCCACGCATCCACACGGGGCATCGGCCCCGGATCAAAACCCAGCCAGCGCTGGACGACCTCCCGCTGGGCGGCCAATACCGGTTCATCGGCCGGGTGCAGGTAAAAGGGCACGTCGGAGCCCTCCCGTAACGCATCGACGGCAAGAACGTGGTCGAAGTGAGCGTGAGTAGCCACAATGGCCACCAGCGCCAACCCACGCGTGTTAAGCACCCGGCGAATGGCCTCCGGGTTGCCGCCGGGGTCCACCACGACGGCCTGTTTTGTGGCGTCACAGGCCAGCACAAAACAGTTGACCTGCAACGGCCCCACGACCAGATGGTAAACGTGCATCGTTTACCCTCCCTCGGGCGGCCCAACGGTAATCGTGCCCAGAGGCACCGGGTCACCTACGGGTGTGTCCCCTCGCCACAGCTGGACACGCACACCATACGTGCCCGGTTTTACCTCAGGCGGAATGTAAACGTCAAATTCCCCTCGCACAACTTCTCCGGCCTCCCACAAGGTGGTAGGATACTCCGGCCCGCTCAGGTCATCGGTCAGAGAAGCAACCACGTTTGCCCACCCGTCCACCACCGTCACGGTCACCCACCAGCGGGCGGTAGGGGCTTCCACCGCCTGCCAGTACAAGGTCAGGTGGAGGAAATCCCCCGGCGGTATTGCCATGTCGGGCCGGTGACGGTATCCTCGACGGTAACGGTCATGCCCCAGCAAACGGATTTCTCCCCAGCGTTCATCATTTCGATACCGAAAAGGCAATAGGGCGGGAGGCGGCGGTACCGCAGGGCGTTTCACCTCAATAGAGACCGGCAGTACCACGTGGTCCCGCGTCTCGCCATCCTGTACCACAGGCACACGTGCACCCGTTATCGGGTCATACATTCCCACGATGAGACGATATCGCCCCGGCGGTGTGGCCAGGGGGATCAGAATGCCGTAATTGTCCTCCACCACTTCCCCCGGACGCCATGTGTTGGTAGGTTGATTCCCCCCTACGGGTTCACTATCCCGCTGGGCAATCAGCCGGTCTTGGACGCCTAACAGCTGCAGGAACACTTTATACCGCTCCGACGGCGTACGTTCCGCCTCCCATGTCAGGCGCACTTGCACCACTTCTCCCGGCCGAACAGTCGGATTCCAAAGGAACAACCGACGCAGCCAAATCGCTTCCCCTAGACGGGCGTTGACCGTTACTTCGCTCACAGGCGGTTCGGCGTAGCGGGGTGTGGCATATATGAGAAACCGCACATTTCCACGCCACACGTCCAGGGCCTTGTAAGCGTGGGTGTTCAACCACCGTTCCATCAATCCTTCCGGATCACTTTCCGCGGTCCCCCACAGGAGCACGTAGAGGGTCCGATGGCGACGGACAATGGTCTCCAAACGGGCGTACAGGCGGTCGGCCTGGGGAGGACGCGTTTCAGGCAGGGGATACACCGGCAAGGGGCCCTGGTAGTAATATCGAAAAACGTCCTGCTGCCCCGGGGCGTTAAGGAGAATCGCATCTTCCGGCCCGGCAACTTCGGCGATGTACTGGGCGATAGCCCGGTAATCATCACGGGCGGCAGCCGGATCATAATAGTAGCGAGCCAGCACACTGATTTGCATTCCCAGGAGCAACACCAGCACTCCCCCGGCCCACATTCCTCCCAGGACACGCCCCCATCGCCTAGGCAGAGGGTGAAGGGCCTCCCATGGAGCGAGGACACCCCGGGCCATAAGGACAACAAAGGCCGGCAGCCCTGCGATGAGAAACTTGATGTAAGCCGGCCGGAATAACCCCAGCACGCCCAGGAGCACCAGGGGGGCAAGCCACCAAGCCAGGGGCAACCCCCATGTCAGCCAGTGAGGCCGTCGGTATCCCCAGCGGGTTTCCCGACGCCAAGGCCACAGGGCCACCAGCAACAGAGCAGCCCAGAGCCACAGCCAACGGGTGTGCGCTTCCGTTGCGCTAGGGCCTAGGGCGAACCATTGCCAGCTTAGGGCGACCCCTTCCTCCAAAGACAACAGGTCCGACGGCCTGGGCCAAGCTCGCACACGGGCCAACGCGATGGGCATCCAAGGCATGTAAAGCACCAGAGCACCCACGTGAACCGTCAGCCACCGAATCAGTCGGGGCCACACCGGGATGGTGCGCCGGGTGGTCGCGACCCAGGCGAGATATACCCCGGCCAGAGCCAACGGGATCACGGGAAACGCGTAATGGGTCCACAGGCCGGCGGCCACCGCCAGAAGGTACACCCCATCCCACACCTGCCATCGCAATGCCGGATGGGCCATAGGGACCACATCCTTGTAAGCAGCACGGGCCCGTCCCTCCCGAAGGACAATTCGACACACAGCGTAGGCGGCCAGAGCAGCCCACAGGGCGGTAAAAATGTACATGCGCACTTCTTGGGCGTAATACACCAGGAAGGGGTGCAGGGCCAATAACGTGCCGGAGACCAGCGCAGTCACGTTGCCCCACAGCGCCCGTGCTATAGCCCAGGTAAGCAACACCACAGCCACACCACCAACAGCGGACAGGCTGCGCAGGGCGATTTCTGACGTGCCAAAGAGTTGCGTCCACCCACGCAGGAGCACGTAGTACAGAGGTGGATGGATGTCTGCCGCTGCATGACGGGCGATCTCGCCCACGGACCGCACAGCCTGGGCCACAGAGTTCCCTTCATCTGCCCACAGGCTCTGGCCATCCAGGCGATAAAAGGTGGTCATCACGCTGAGGAGCAACAGGGGTATCACTTGGACCAGCACAGGCCAGGGGCCGGCCTGGACGTCTGACCGAGAAGCCCGCCTATCGGAGGAGGACGTTGCGCGGTGGGATGTTCGCCCGCGCGCCGACCTGGGACGCGCCATCACCCACTCTCTCCTGAAAAGGGTAACGAAGACGTGGGGGATACGTCTACCCGGACCTTTTCCGCCTCCCGTTGTTCCCGCGCCCGACGGCCTACGGTGAAGAGCAATACCACACCGGTCCAGAAGAGGAGATCATCCCAGGTGAGGTACCGAGGCCAGGGCCGCGGGCCGCGCACCACAAACCCGTCAATGCCGATGCTCTGTCCCTGGGGGCCGGCCACAAGGGTCAACTCCACTGTGTGCAACCCATAGGGCGCCCGATCTACCACGGTGACCACCCGTCGGTACGTCTGAACAGGGGTAGACAGATCAATGGCCCGTCGCTGTTGCCCGTCCACGCGCAAACTCAACCGACCGGTGTCAGGTCCGGTAACCAGGTACACATCCAGCCCGGTCCCCATGAACTGCAGGCGCACCGTAGCACCAGGTGTGTCGGCCCGGGCGTAACTGCCGAGAATCGCCTGGGGGTCCTCCACGGTAGTCCATGGGCCGATGTACTCCACGGCCCAGTACGACTGATCGTGATATCCCCATCCCATGTAACGGGCACGTGCGGTGTAGCGGCGTATTGCCTCGTACGCGGGCAACGGCCGAAAGTCAGGCGTCAACAGCTGGAAGTAAGCCTCGGGTTTGCCTTCTCGCTCCCAACGGTCATCCGGCCGCTTGAGGTACCACACGTTGGCCACGCCCACCCAGGGCCACTCCTGCAAAATGCGCTCATACGCCAGTACCAGATAACGGGCCTGAGTGGCCAGGTCGACCCGTCCGTAGCGCGGTTCCACCGAAGGTGGGGCGGCATTCCAGTTCATCTCGCTAATCCAGATGGGCTTGTTCGCATCCCCGTTGCGAACCATCACATCCCGAATAAGCATCGCTCGGGAAAAGTTAACCACCCGGGGGGTCAAGCGCCGGTCCGTCGGGCCGGACCAGAGGCCATACCCCTGCACGGACATAATGTCGAAGTAAGGTGCGGCTCCGGCCCGGTACATCCGCTGCAGGAACAACACATCGCTCATATCCCGCGGGCCATACTCGATGTTGGCTGCCAGCGCGCCGGCGATGATGACCACGTTAGGGTCGGCTTGCCGCGCTGCGGTCGCCGCAGCTTTCAACAATTCGGTATATGCCTCTGGGTTCACCGGCTGTTCGCCCCATTCCGGGTAAATGTTGGGCTCGTTCCATATTTGGTAGTACCGCACCCGTCCTTTGTAACGGGAAACCACCGTGTAGACAAAATCGGCAAAGTCCTGAAAATTGTCCGGCGGCGCGTAAGGCCCCATCGCGTCCCCTCGAGCCCGGGACCAGGCCGGGGGGTTGGATAGCCGTACAATTAACTCCATACCGTACTTTTCCGCCAGGTCAACGATGTGGTCATACTTCTCCCACGCGGAACGAGGGGGATCGTTTCTGCGGTCAACGAAGTCCCCCTTTCCGTGAATTTCGATGTCCTCCCAGGGGAATTCCTGCCGCAACCACCGAAAACCGGCCTCCGCGGCCATACGCACCACCCGTTCGCGCTTGGCGGGCTCTACTTCCTGCTCCAGGAACACGTTTACGCCAAAGGGGTTGACATCGGCATAAGGGATAAAGCGGTCCTCGGCCAAGTTCAAACGGGGACGCAATTGGTCGGCGGCCAGGTCGGTCAGGGCCTTCACTTGTGCACCGGGGGCCTCCTCACCGGTAAGGTTGAACAACCATGTCCCCCAGAAGGCCCGTTGGGTCCACCCCACCAGCGCGAGCACTCCCAGAGCTGCCAGCGCGAGCAATGTGTACACGTAACCCACATGCCTCTTGGGTGCCGACATTGTCCTTTCCCAAGCCCAACGCGCCCCCCCCGACGTTACATTACCAAGCGGGTGGGAAATGGGTAGGGCAGGGCGAGGACTCCCTGCCCTACCTCATAGACTGCCCGTATCACCGCGTGTCGAAGTCAATGGTCCACTTCTGGCACTTACCCGGTTCGGCCACCGCATCCGTACGCACGTTGGCGATCTTCGAGATCCGGCGATTGTTGTCATCCACAATCCAGAAGTACCAGTCACCCGCGCGAGGTGCTTGTGCTTGCAGGATGTGCGAGTAAAAGCCCGGCGGCCAGTCAGGATATCCTTCATGAGGACCGCTGAGAATCTTGGCCACGATAGGTCCATCCGGTTTCCAGCTGAACGCGACCCAGTAGCCGTTGGCCGGCTGACCGTCCACATACACCGTGCCGTGGACTTCGGTTACGCCCGCGTTGTACTCGCAGCCGTAGATGACCACCTTGTTGAACATGTACGCAGGCGTCGGCGTCGGCTGAGGTGTCGGTGTTGGCGTGAAGGTGGGCGTAGGTGTGGGAGGGGGTGTAGGAATGTTTGTAGCCACGGGTACCACCTCCAGGGCGCCCTGCGCCTGGACAAGCTCGGCAAAGACCCAGCCTACTGTGCCATCCGGCAGGCGCACCTGCCACCAGGAGCCCTCCGGGTTTTTGCCGATGATATCAAGCCGCTGTCCCGCCCCCACTTGCGCTACACGCGGGTGTAAAATGTTTGGACCCACCCGCACGTTCAGCCGTTGTGCCTGGACCACCAGCTCCGGTTTGGGCGTTGGTGTGGGGGTAGGGGTGTCTGTAGGCGTGGGGGTCGGTGTGGCCGTGGGTGTGGGCGTCGGAGAAGGGGGGATCACCGCGGCCACGTTCCCCATAGCCATCACCAAGGATACCCCTTCCGGGGTCGGCGTAAAGGTAGGCATGGGCGTCCGGGTGGGTGTCGGCGTGACCCGCTCAGGCGCGGCACACGCCCCCAGCACAACCGCGACCAGCAACATTACCGCACCCCACCACACGGTCCTCCTACAATGCCAGCTTCTCCCCATCATCGGTCGTTTACCCTCCTTACCGGTACACGTATCATGACTATCCGGAGCCCGCATCAACGTCCGACATTTTGCCCATTCCTGTCCCCACCGGGATACCCGGCCACTGGCGCACTGCCGATCCACCTCCGGCCGGCGGCGCAATCCCAGATTTTAGCACGGGAAAAGAGGGGCCAAAAACGCCGTATCGCCTGAAGTGCGCTCCTGCTGCCACGTCGCCCGAGCATCACGGACGCCAACGCAGGACATCGGCAGGGCGCGTCAGAAGGCATCGCCCCTCGCTCACCGGGTGAGATATGCCATCTGCCTCCAAGGTTCGCACAGGGCTCTCTCCGGCCCACTCCCACATCACCTCTTCAAACGGCCAGGGATAGGCACCTTCCCGGGTCCAGCGGATGACCACCTCGTCTCCGTCTCGAACCACGTGGAAGCGACTCAGCAAGTGCTTTCCCTCCAGGTACTCCCACCCATCCCCGCTGTCCAGGTATAACTCTGAGGTGATCTCCCTGTTGGCCACGGGCGGATACACCCGCAACGTCAACCGCCGGTAGGACAAACATTCGGTATTCGCTGCAGGCTCAATGAGAGGGAGCACCGCACCGGCCCGCACAAACACCGGCGTGTAATCCAGGGGCGCGTCCACGGTGATCTCCTCCCCGCCCTGATAGGACCGGCCCGTCCAAAAATCGTACCACAGGCCACGCGGCAGGCGTACCGACCGCCAACGAGCACCCTCCTCCACTACGGGCGCGACAAGAAGCGCGTCCCCACAGAGGAACGCATCATCCACAGCCCATAGACGTTCGTCCTGAGGGTCTATCCACCACAACGGTCGTATCACGGGCCATCCGCGAGTGGCAGCCTGCCAAGCAGCCATGTACAGGTAGAACAGCAGCCGGTACCTCCAGCGAATGGTCTCCCGATTAATGCGGGTGTACGGCTCCCCGAAGGACCACGGCTCCTGGTCCGGGGTGCCAATGCTGGTGTGGGTGCGGAAAAAGGGGAAAAACACCCCCGCTTGCAACCACCGGGTGTAAAGTTCAGGGGTAGGCGCCCCTTGGAAACCACCGATGTCGGGACCGGTGAAGGGGATACCGCTCAATCCCAGACCGATGAGCATGGGGATGGAAAGGTAGAAGGAACGCCAGTCGCTGTAGTTGTCCCCTGTCCAATTCCACGCATAACGCTGGAGACCGGCCCAGCCCGATCGAGACAGGAAGAAAGGACGCCGGTCCGGCACCAGTCGACGCCATCCTTCGTAGCCCGCCCGGGCCATCAACAATCCATACAGGTTGTGGGCTTCCGCGTGATCGCCCCCACGCCCCTCCATTGCGTGACGTGTGCACAGGGGAAAGGTACGCTCTCCCCACACGGTGAACACCACGGGCTCGTTCATGTCGTGCCAAAAGCCCGCGATGCCTGCGTTGATAAACGCGCGATACAACGTTCCCCACCACGCCCGGGCCTCAGGATCGGTAAAATCGGGAAAAACACACCATCCCGGCCACACCGGCGCCCGTACCGGTGTACCGTCCGGCAGCGTACAAAAACACCTCCCTTCCAAGCCTTCCCGATACACGGGATAACGTGCATCTTGCTTGACGCCGGGGTCCACGATGGTCACCAAACGAATGCCCCGGGCTTTCAGGCTCTCGGCTAACGCCTTTGGATTGGGAAAGCGCTCCCGATCCCAGGTGAAGATCCGGTACCCTTGCATGTAATGAATGTCCAGGTGGATAACGTCCACAGGAACATCATACTTTTCGAAGGTCGCAACGAGCTCCCGCACCCGGGTTTCTGGATAGTAAGAATACCGGGATTGATGGTACCCCAACGCCCACAACGGCGGCAGATCCGCCCGTCCTGTCAACTCGGTATAGCGTTCTATCGCCCGGGCCGGAGGACCGGGTATCACATAATACCGCAACATACCTCCCGCGAAGGTGTGTTCCGCCCAATCCGTCCGAGTACGTCCGAGGTCAAAGAAGGCCCGGTAAGGGTTTTCAAAAAATATGAGATAGCTGCCGTTCCGGTGCAAACTCAGGTACACAGGCACGTTCAGGTACAGCGGATCATCGCCCCAGGTATAGTTTCCGGGATCCTGATTCCACAACACGAAAAAATGGCCG